>JAEZMP010000232.1 GCA_023442215.1 Pseudomonadota bacterium | reverse complement strand
GCCGCCTTGGCGCGCGGCCCCTCGATGTTCGGCAGGAACACGGTGAGGATACCGATCGCGGGCAGGAAGGCGCAGACGTGATAGACGAACTCGATGGACGTCACGTCCGCGAGTTCGCCGAGCGCCGCGGCACCGATACCGCCAAGGCCGAAGGCCAGACCGAAGAACAGGCCCGCCACCATTCCGACCTTGCCGGGCACCAGTTCCTGCGCGAACACGATGATGGCCGAGAACGCCGACGCCAGGATCGCACCGATCAGGACCGACAGCACCGCCGTCCAGAACAGGCTGGCATAGGGCAACGCCAGCGAGAACGGCAGCACGCCGAGGATCGAGCACCAGATCACCTTCTTGCGGCCAAGGCGGTCGCCGATGGGTCCGCCGATGACGGTGCCCGCCGCGACGGCGCCGAGGAAGATGAAGAGATAGATCTGCGATTCCTCCACCGAGACCCCGAAACGATGGATCAGGTAGAAGGTGTAGTAGCTCGACAGGCTCGCCATGTAGATGAACTTGGAGAACACCAGAGCGATCAGGATCGTGATGGCCCAGATCACCGTGCGCCGAGGCAGGGTCACCGCGCTGCCGCGCCGGCGATAGGCCTTCATCCGGCTCATGCCGTGGCTCTTGTACCACCGGCCGACAACGGCGAGCACGATGATCGCGACCATCGCCGCGAGCGAGAACCAGGCGACGCTGCCCTGCCCGCGCGGCACGATGATGAAGGCGGCCGCCAGCGGGCCGATCGCCGAGCCGAAATTGCCGCCGACCTGGAACAGCGCCTGGGCAAGACCCGGCCTGCCGCCGGAGGCCATGCGCGCCACGCGCGAGGATTCCGGATGGAACACCGCCGAACCGAGGCCGACGAGGCACGCGGCGAACAGGATGGCAGGAAAGCTCTCCGCCCGCGCGATCAGGAGCAGGCCCGCCAGGGTCGAACCCATGCCGACCGCCAGCGAGAACGGCATCGGGCGCTTGTCGGCATAGAGGCCGATCGCCGGCTGAAGCAGCGACGCCGTCATCTGGAAGGCAAGCGTGATCAGGCCGATCTGCGCGAAATCGAGGCCGTAGCTCTGCTTGAAGATCGGATAGAGCGCGGCCAGCAGCGACTGCATCATGTCGTTCAGCATGTGGCAGAAGCTGATAGCGAACAGGATCGCGAACACCGTTCCTTCGGTGTTGCTGCTGTCGGCGGCGACGCGGTCGGCGGACCGGTCAGCGGCGGGGGCGGCGTTACTCATGGGGATCAGGGCTCCGGCGTTTCCCGGTTCGTCGTTCGGCGTCTTCTGCGCCAGCTGAATGCATGATGCCCTGATCGTCTGTAATGCAAGCGACATTCTTGCCGGTCGGCCATGCAATTGCGGGTGAGCCCATGGTTGATTGAGCCGGCCGAGCCGGTTCGCGCGGAAGGCGAGACCGTCAGCAACAGGCGATTGGCCGGCCGGCCTCGTCAAAGCCTCGGTTTTGTGAGCATCCTCCGCTGCCGCCGGCGTCCCGCCGGCCGTTCGCGGCGCTGCCGGTCATCGATCGGAAGGCGCCGGCGGAACGTCCGCCCCGCGCGGGATCGGCGCGAGAGTTCAGTCGAGGAGAATGCCATGTCAGCCACCCCGTCCTACGTCCCGTCCCATCCCGCCTTCGGGGCGGGCCGCGTCGCGGTCATCACGGGTGCGGCCTCAGGCATCGGCCTCGCGGCCGCGAAGGCCTACGCCGCGCTCGGCATGAAGGTGGCGATGGCCGACCTGCCGGGCGAGACGCTGGACGCCGCCGCCGCTGCGGTCGCATCGCTTGCTGCCGGTGGCAGCGGCGACGTCCTCGCCGTTCCCGTCGACATCACCGACAAGGACGGTCCGTCGCAGCTCGACGCCTCCGTGGTGCGCACGTTCGGCGGCGTCAACGTGTTGATGAACAATGCGGGCGTGCAGCCGGGATCCAGCCTGTTCGGCCCGGAGGAGAACTGGCAGTGGGTGCTCGCCGTCAATCTCGGCGGTGTCATCCGCGGCACCCGCGCCATCGTGCCGGGCATGATCGAACGCGGCGAGCCCGGGCTCGTGATCAACACCGGTTCGAAGCAGGGCATCACCACCCCTCCCGGCGATCCCGCCTACAATGTCTCCAAGGCCGGCGTGAAGGTTTTCACCGAGGCGCTAGAGCACGACCTGCGCAACGGCCCCGCGGCCGGCCGGATCCGGGCGCACCTGTTCATCCCCGGTTTCGTCTTCACGCCGCTCGCCGCCAACGGCCGCACCGAAAAGCCGGCCGGAGCGTGGACGCCGGAACAGACCGTCGCCTTCATGGTGGAGCGCGTCGATGCCGGCGATTTCTATGTGCTCTGCCCGGACGGGGATGTCGACCGCGCAACCGACGAAAAGCGCATCGCCTGGGCGGCGGGCGACATCGTGGAGAACCGGCCGCCGCTGTCGCGCTGGCATCCGGACTATGCCGAGCGCTTCAAGGCCTATCTGGACGGGCGGTGAGCGAGGTTGCCGGTCCCACGCCGGAGACTCTTCTCCCCGCGCGGCTGCCGCGACGGCTTGAAGACGTCGCACCTGCACGGAACAATCGCCGACCGCCCGTTGCGCGGCGGATCCAGCCCCTGGCAACCACATCATGGAAGCGAAGCCATGGGAGCCAAACCCAGACAATGAAGGTGCGCATTGCCGTCCGGTAGCAAGACCATCCCCGCGCTGTTCGATCTCACCGGAAAGCGCGCCCTCGTGACCGGCTCCTCCCGCGGGCTCGGGCTGGCGTTCGCCCGCGCGCTCGGCGGCGCCGGTGCCGAGGTGATCCTCAACGCCCGCGATGCGGAGAAGGCGGCCGAGGCTGCAGCCGCGCTTCGGGGAGACGGTATCTCCGCGTCCGTCAGCGCGTTCGACGTCGCCGACAGCGCCGGCGTGGGGGCCGCTGTCGCGGACATCGAGCGCGACGTCGGCCCGATCGACATCCTCGTCAACAATGCCGGTATCCAGCATCGGGCGCCGCTCGAGAGCTTCACCGACGCCGACTGGCGTCGGCTGATGAGCATCAATCTCGACGGGGTGTTCGTGGTCAGCCGCGCCGTGGTCGCCGGGATGATTGCACGCCGGTCCGGGACGATCATCAACATCGCCTCGGTGCAAAGCGAACTCGCCCGCCCCTCCATCGCGCCCTATGCTGCCTCGAAGGGCGCGATCAAGATGCTGACCAAGGCGATGGCGGGGGACTGGGGCAAATATGGCATCCGCGTCAACGCCGTGGGGCCGGGCTATTTCCGCACCGAGCTGAACGAGGCGCTGGTGAACGACAAGGCGTTCTCCGAGTGGCTTGAAAAGCGCACCCCGCTTGGGCGATGGGGCGATCCTGCGGAACTCGGCGGCGCGGTGGTCTTCCTCGCCTCCGACGCGGCGAGCTTCATGACCGGCCAGACCATCTATGTCGACGGGGGCATCACGAGCGTGCTGTGAGGCACAAGCCCTCTGGCGGTAGCCGCCGTCAGCGGGGCGCGCTCCCGTGCCCCGGGCAGCACATCGGTGACTTCGCCGACACCGAGGGACGACGGCAACGCGCCGGCCCGCGCGATGGATTTTGACGAGTTTGGGGACGACGACATGACCTGCCGGATCCGGCGACATCCGCGGCCACGCGTGAGCGCCTTGCCCCTGCTTCCTGGTCCGGCACGGCAAGGCTGGGTATCCATAGTGATGGCGGCCGTTGCGATCGTCGCCGTGCTGGTTCTCGTCGTCTTTCCGTTGCCAGGGGCATCCGCGCAACCGGCTGCGGCGTCGGGCCCAACGGACATGCCCGCGCAGGACGCCGGCGACGCTGCGCCCTCACAGCCGACGCCTTCCGGGATCGCGCCCACCGAATCCGCACTGTCGCAACCTGCGCAGACGCCCCCGGCCACGCCGCAATCGCGCGTCCTGAATGTCGGCCTCTATGTCAGCCCGCCGTTCGTGCAGGTCCGGCCGGACGGCGGCTATTCCGGCATGGCGATCGATCTGTGGGAAGATGTCGCCCTGCATGCCGAGCTCGCCTTCAAGTACGAGCGCTATTCCACGCTTCGCGAACTCGTGGATGCGACGCGCACCGGCCGGATCGACGTGGCGGTGACGAACCTGACGATCACCCACCGCCGGGCCGAACTGATCGAGTTCACGCAGCCCTGGTACGACGCAGGCCTGCGCATCATGGTCGCCGACGACGGCGAGCACGGTTTCTGGGGCCTTGTTTCCGGGCTGCGCGACGCCGGCCACCTGAGGGCCTATGCGTGGCTCGCCTTCGTGATCGGCGTTGCAACGGTGGCGCTGACGATCTTCGACCGCAGGTTCGACCCGGCCTTCCCGAAGCGCTGGCACGAAGGCGTCGCGGAAAGCCTGTTCCACGTCGTCTCCATCGCAACGTCCGGCAAGACCGCGCGAAAGAACCTGTTCGGCTGGAAAGGGCGCATCTGGTCGGCTTTCTGGATGGTGTGCGGCGTCGCCACGATCGCCTACGTCACGTCGTCGGTGACGAGCGTCATGACGGCGGTTTCGCTCAATCAGGGTATCTCGTCGCTCGCCGACCTGCCCGGCAAGACGGTCGCCGTCTTCACCGGCAGCGTCTCGGAAGAATATGTCGGGGAGCTCGGCATCGCGTCGCGATCCTACCCGAACATCGACGACGCCGTCGTCGCGCTCAAGGACGGCAGCGTCGACGCGATCGTCGGCGATGCCCCCATTCTTGAATATTACGCGCACAACAACCCGGCGAAGAAGCTGACCGTCGTCGGCAACATCTTCCATCCCGACAAGTATGGCTTCGGCCTGCCGCGTGGCAGCCGGCTCGAAGCGCCGATCACACTCCAGATTCTCGCCCTTCGGGAGAACGGCACCCTGGAGAAGCTGCGTCTCGGCTATTTCGGCAGTTCGTTCTGAAGAAGCCGGTTCATCAGAGAACTTAGATCGGGGAAATATTACCTTCCATAAACGCGGCTCTCCAGTTCGAATTTCCACCTCAGATTGCCGAAGGCTGGACGTATGCTGGCAATCTTTGCCAGCTCTATTTCACGGAGCGTCTTTGTCGGATGGCTTCGACCGTGATATGCAACAGGTGGGGCGTCTATGGGGGAATAGCTTATGACCGTTCTGACCGTCAATCTGAGCACGCTGCTTCATACGCAGTTGAGCCAGACGGGCATCTGGGCCTATGCAGTGTATTTCAGCGGCGGCGTCGCGAACTGGACGACGATCTCCGACAACGGTGTGCTGACAGGCGGAACCGGCGCGGCTTCCATCACGCTCCCCTATCCGGACAACGGCGGCAAGGTCTACTTCCTGATCCAGAGCGCGGACACGACGCATTACACCGACCTCACCACTGCGATCAGCCAGGAAAGCGACATCAACTGGAACAACGCGGCGGCAAAAGACTTCCGCTATGACAGTTTCGAGGTCAGCCTGCTGGGCCAGCCGGGCGATGCCGCCAACCTGACGTCGGTCAATGGCTTCGGCATCCCGATGCAAGCGAGCGTCACCTACAATGACGGCTCAACAACGACGCGGGGCTATGGCGTCAGCGGCGGCACCATCTTCTCCGACATCGCGGCGATCAACACGTCGGCCGGCTACGTCTATACGTATGACTACACGTCTGGACCACTCGCCAATACCGTGCGGGCGGCGATCTCGCCGACACTTGCGGTCACGCCGAACACAACGACCAGCGGCACGTCGTTCAGCGAATCCGACTGGTCGAGCTATCTGACGAAGCTGGTGACGGACAAGGTGATTCCGACCGTCAAGACCGTTGGAGACATCGGCGCGGAAGCCGCGACGCACACCCGGCCCGATATCGTCGTTACGGGTTTCTTCGACGGCACCGCGGACGCCAGCAACGTCTGGCACAATGCCGCTTTCTTCTCATACGTGGTCGAATGGGACGGCTCGAACTTCTGGCTCGCGCCCACGGCCCAGAGCCAGGTGAAGGGCTACATCAAGATCGCGCAGAGCGATCTTGAGGAAAGCATTTACTCGACGCTCGGCACGGCTGAAATCTACGCCAAGCCGACGGATGCCACGCCTTACATGACGATGAATACCGGCGAGAACAACCAGTGGGGCGCGGTCTTCACCCAGTTTCTCACCGGCTTTACCGGCGGCTATTACGGCGTCGAGGGCAAGCAGAACAACAGCAGCGTCGCCGGAACGATCGATCTCGACAAGACCTGGAACTGGGATCCGACATACGCCTTCGGAAATAATCTGTCCGGCTCCGCGCCGACCTACTTCGATCACTATTCCGAAGTCTTCTACAAGCACAGCAACTCATACGGCTCAGGTTACTCGGATAACCTGATGCAGCATTATTCCACCGGCGGCCCCCTGATTCCGGTCTACGACAGCGGAACGGGTCGGAACGTCACGAACATCGGCCTGACGCTCTATGCGGATTCCGAAACGCCGGCCGGATATGTCGACCCGACGATCTACAACTATATCGCGCCTGCTGCCGGCGGTTACGAGGCGACCAGCCAGAACACGCTCAACACCAACATCACGCTGAACTTTGCCACCCAATATATGGTGCTGAAGGCGGACACGCCGATCACCATCTCCTTCATGGGCACCAATCCGAGTGGCCAGCAGGCGTGGTACTCGGTGACGATCAAGGGGAACCTCTGGCAGAACTGGACCCTCACCTACAATGCCGCGACGGACAGTTACAGCGCCGCCGCAGCTCCGGGCCCGGAGAAGACCTACGGCTCGATGGTCATTTCGAACCTGCCGACGGCGGAGAGCGGCGTCTCCTGGTACAAGATCACCGTCGGCGACGACGTTTCGAAGACTTACAATCTCTACACCACAACGACCGGTTCCCTGTTCCAGAACCCGGCCTACTCGGGTCAAGAGGCTGCGCTCGCAATCGATGGCCTCGCGACGATCACGCCGAGCGAGTCGACGGCCGCTACGATCAACACCTTCACGGTCAACTTCCTCTACAGCACGACCACCTCGCTCGATCCGCAGCTGCTGACGGCGAACACCAACGCAACCTTCCTGTCCACGCTCGCCACGCCCGACGCGCCCGTCGTCGGCAAGGGCGCCGGGGCGAACTTCACGGCCTTGAGCGGTCAGGATTCCGCGACCGCCAACACCGTCAACGCCGCGACGGGAGCGTTGTTCTTCGCGTGGACGGGTAAGAACAACAGCACGGTCGATACGCAGTCGTGGATCTCGGCCTATACGAACAAGATCGGCGCGCTGGACGTCGCCAAGGTTTCTTTTGCCAAGTCCGGCGGCGGCACGCACTATCAGCCCGTATCCGCGGTCGGGAACCTCGACGGCGAGTGGCAGACGGCGAAGGCTGCGGCACTCGGCAACGGCACCTACACTGTGACGATGACCGAATACGCGCCGGACGGAAGCACCGTCGTCGGCAAGACCAGCAGCGCGCTCACCCTGAATGTATCGCTCGACAAGCTGGGTCTGCACGCAGGCAGCGACGGCTCATCGCTCGTGCTCGACCAGGGCAGTTCGTCTACGGACGGAAACTGGATCCACTTCTCCTCCGCCGGCATCACGGGCCTGCACGGCGCGACGCTGCTGCTTTATGCGGTCGATTCCAGCGGCAATCTCGTCGGGCGCGACGGCCAGATCGGCGGCGGCGTGACCATCCAGGACGCCACCATCGCTTCGATCGGCGGCGTCGTTTCCGACAGCGGCGATGCCCTGCTCGACACCGCCCAGTCGGCCTACCTCCCGGTCGGTCAGCAGCTCCGCTTCGCCATCCTGAGCGGCGGGCACGTCATCGATTCATCGGCGAGCGTCAATATCGCCGATGCCACGAATGGCATGCTCAATGTCAATGTCGGAGGCGTGCAGGTCACGGCGCAGGTCGAGAACACCCTCGGCGGTGGGGCGGAACTCGCCAGCACCCAGCGCAGCCTCGACGAAGCCCTCGTCTACCTGAACCATGGGGAGTCGCTCAGCCTCGAGGTGACCGGCAGCAGCGCGATGACGAACAAGCTCGGCTTCGTGCACATGGACATCGACGCGGCGACGGGTCAGTGGAGCGTCGACGGTGTCGACTACGGCAACACCACGCAGTTCACGGATGCGGTGCGCAATCACCTCGTCGGCGAGGTCAACGTCTCGGGCGGGGGCAGCCACTTCACCGACACGCTGCAGTGGACGGTTCAGGGCGATACCGGCTACTACGCACCGGTGCTGTTGACCGAAAGCGGTGAGGTGTTCGTCATCGGCAACGCCAACAGCGACGGGCAGGAACACATCCGCCTGTTCGGCGAGAACACCTTCGGTTTCGAGGATCTCACGGCCTCGCAAAATTCCGACTTCGACTACAACGACATGGTCGTGAAGATTGTCCCGTCGCACGACCTTCTCGTCTGACGACCATCTCGGCCGGCAAGCCTGAGCCGTCACCGAGATCGAGGAGAGGCTGATATCGAGGCCCGGCGCATCGCCGGGCCTTCTTTTTTGTCGCCACCGCAGCCCGCGCTCCCACCGATCCGCAGCACGGGACCAAAGCGAACCTCAAACCGCGATCCCCACGAAAAAGCCCGCCCCCGCATGGCGGGGACGGGCTGGAACAAGCCTGCGACGGAGCGGGCCGGCGGCCCGCACCGGTCACTCGGCCGGCATCATGCCGGGCATCATGTTCATGTCGAGGTGGGCCATGATCCACAGCGACCCGACCACGGTAATCGCGACGATGATCAGCGTGAACACGAACGCCGCGACGTTCCACATCTGGCTCGACGAGGTGTTCATGTGCAGGAAGTAGATCAGGTGGATCACGATCTGGATCACCCCGAGGATCAGGATGATCGGGATCGAGGTCGAGGCCGGCAGGGCACCCGACATGATCAGACCGAACGGAATCGCGGTCAGGATTACCGACAGGATGAAGCCGGTCATGTACGACTTCACGGTGCCGTGTGCGGCTCCGTCTTCGTGATGAGCGGAGGCGTGCTCGTGAGCCATCAGGCGACTCCCATCAGGTAGACGATCGTGAAGACGCCGATCCACACGATGTCGAGAAAATGCCAGAACAGGCTGAGGCACATCAGGCGCGTGCGATTGGCCGAGGTGAGACCGTCACGCAGGAGATGTGCGACGAGCACCACCATCCACACGAGGCCCGAAAGCACGTGGAAGCCGTGGGTTCCGACCAGCGTGAAGAACGCGGAGAGGAACGCGGACCGATCCGGACCCGCACCTTCCTCGATCATCTTGTGGAACTCGTAGACTTCCATGGCGAGGAAGCCCGCGCCAAGCAGGAAGGTGATGCCGAGCCAGCGCATCACCGCGGCGCGACGGTTTCCGTCGGCCGCGACCATCGCCATGCCGTAGGTCACGCTCGAGAGCAGCAGCAGAGCCGTTTCCACTGCCACGAACGGCAGCTCGAACAGCTCCTGTCCGGTCGGGCCGCCGTCGACATTGTTGCGGAGCACCGCGAACGCCGCGAACACGGACGCGAACAGCACGCAGTCGCTCATCAGATAGATCCAGAACCCCAGCGTGGTCTTGGATCCGTCGTCGTGATGCTCGTCGTGCGCGTCGGAGATGGTGGACGAATGTGTGCTCATGTCAGGCGGCCTTCGACGCGATGTGCTTGAAATACTCGCCCTCGATCTCGGCTACCTCGGACGCCGGGACGTAGTAGTCGCGGTCCCTGTTGAAGGTGTGGCCGATGCCGACGACGAACATGACGACGAGGGTGAGGATCGCCAGCCACCAGATGTGCCAGATCATCGCGAAGCCGAAGCCGACGCTGACGATGCCGATGATGAAGCCCGTGCCGGTGTTGCGCGGCATGTGGATCTTCTCATAGACGGCGAGCGGCTTGTGGGCCTCGCCCTTCTGCTTCATCTCCCAGAAGCTGTCGCGACCGTCGATCACCGGGGTCTTGGCGAAGTTGTAGAACGCCGGCGGCGAGGACGTGGCCCACTCGAGCGTGCGGCCGTTCCAGGGGTCGCCAGTCACGTCGCGCAGCTTGTCGCGGTTGATGATGCTGACGGCGATCTGGGCGATCTGGGCGCCGATGCCGACGAGGATGACGACGGCACCGATGAAGGCGACGATCAGATAGACGTGCCACACCGGGTTGTCGACGTGGTTAAGGCGGCGGGTCATTCCCATCAGGCCGAGCACGTAGAGCGGCATGAAGGCAAGGTAGAAGCCGACGAACCAGCACCAGAACGAGATGCGGCCAAGCCGCGGCTCCAGCTTGAAGCCGAACGCCTTCGGGAACCAGTAATTGAAGCCCGCCATGCAGCCGAACACCACGCCGCCGATGATGGCGTTGTGGAAGTGGGCGATCAGGAACAGGCTGTTGTGGAGCACGAAGGACACCGGCGGCACCGCCATCAGCACGCCGGTCATGCCGCCGATGGTGAAGGTGATGATGAAGCCGATCGTCCACAGCACCGCCGGCTCGAAGCGAACGCGGCCGCGATACATCGTGAACAGCCAGTTGAAGATCTTCACGCCCGTCGGGATCGAGATGATCATCGTCGTGATGCCGAAGAAGGCGTTCACGCTGGCGCCGGAGCCCATGGTGAAGAAGTGGTGCACCCACACCATGAACGACAGGATGGTAATCGCGAAGGTCGCGTAGACCATCGACTTGTAGCCGAACAGCCTCTTGCCCGAGAACGTCGCGATCACTTCCGAGAACACGCCGAACGCGGGCAGAATGAGGATATAGACCTCCGGGTGACCCCACGCCCAGATGAGGTTGACGTACATCATCGGGTTACCGCCTCCGGCAACCGTGAAGAAGTGGAAGCCGAGATAGCGGTCGAGCAGGAGCATCGCGAGCGTCGCCGTGAGGATCGGGAACGCGGCGACGATCAGCATGTTGGCGCAGAGGGTGGTCCAGGTGAAGATCGGCATGCGCATCAGGAACATGCCCGGCGCGCGCATCTTCAGGATGGTCGTGATGAAGTTCACGCCGGCGAGCAGCGTGCCGATGCCGGAGATCTGCAGGCTCCAGAGATAGTAGTCCATGCCGACGTCGGGGCTGTACTCCGAGCCCGACAGCGGCGGATAGGCGAGCCAGCCGGTGCGGGCGAACTCGCCCACGCCGAGCGAGAGGTTGACGAGCACCGCACCCGAAACCGTGAGCCAGAAGCTCAGCGAGTTGAGGTACGGGAACGCCACGTCGCGGGCGCCGATCTGCAGCGGCACCACGACGTTCATCAGACCGATGACGTAGGGCATCGCCATGAAGAAGATCATGATGACGCCGTGGGCGGTGAACACCTGGTCGTAATGCTCGGGCGGCAGGTAGCCGGCGCCGCCGTTGGAGGCCAGCATCAGCTGGGAGCGCATCATGATGGCGTCGGCGAAGCCGCGCAGCAGCATGACGGTCGCGAGGATGATGTACATCACGCCGATCTTCTTGTGATCGACGGAGGTCAGCCACTCGTCCCAGAGCCACTTCCAGCGGCCGAGATAGGTGATCGTGCCGAGCACCAGAAGGGCGCCGAGCACCATGAAGCCGACCGCCCCCATGATGATCGGCTCATGGTAGGGGATCGCCTCAAGCGTCAACTTGCCGAACATCGTCACAGACCCTTCGGATTTTCGGGAGTGCACAGCGGGCCGCCGGAGCCGAGCTCCTTGGCCATCGCCATGTTCATGGCCGCGTCCGTGCAGACGGACCCGTCGGTGCACTTATTCAGGATGTCGTGGAACATCGAGGGGGCGACCGAGGCGTAGAACGTCACCGGGTTGTTCTCGCTCGGCTTCACCAGCTGCTGGTACGTCGCGAGGTCGAGCTTGCCCTGGGTCGAGCGGACGTCCTCGAACCACTTGTCGAAGTCGGCGGCGTCGAGCACCTTGGTCTCGAAGTGCATGCCCGAGAAGCCGGCGCCGCTGTAGTTCGCCGAGATGCCGCGATAGGTGCCGACCTCATCCGCGAGCAGGCTGAGCTGCGTGTTCATGCCCGCCATGCTGTAGATCATGCTGCCGAGGTCGGGGATGAAGAACGCGTTCATCACGCCCGACGAGGTGATGTTGAAATGCACCGGCCGGTTCACCGGCATCGCCAGTTCGTTGACGGTCGCGACGCCCTGCTCGGGATAGATGAACAGCCATTTCCAGTCGAGCGAGACCACCTGAACCTCGAGCGGCTTCTCGCTGGAGGCGATCGGCCGGTAGGGATCGAGCCGGTGGCTGTAGATCCAGGTCAGCGTGCCGAGCGCGATGATGATCATGCAGGGCACGAGCCAGACGACGAGTTCGATGCGCGTCGAGTGCTCCCAGTTCGGGCGATAGGTGGCCGCGGTGTTCGAGGCGCGGTAGCGCCACGCGAACCACAGCGTCATCAGGATCACCGGAATCACGACGATCAGCATCAGGCCGGTCGCCACCAGCATCAGCCACTTTTCGTCGTCGCCGATCGGACCCTTGGGGTCGAGCAGCGCGACCTGACACCCCGCCAGAAGCGGCATCAGCGCCAGCAATGCCAAAGTGGAGGCCGCACGCATTCTATTGCGACGCAGCAATCCATTCCCAAGCATCGGTTCGCGCACAGCTTTCGCGACGCGCGAAAGGAGGCCCCGGATCAAACTCATCGATCACCTCTCATGCGGACGTGCCGGCAGGAAAACCGTTATCCTTAAGCCCGCCAAGATATTACCTCAGGTTCTGTTCGCTTATTCTTCGACAGACCCCAAGACACTGTAAGCACTCAGACAAACGCTCAGGATTGTAGTCTGGAGTTGTTTAAACTCAGGCGCACCGAATAGCGGTCGCATACATTCCTAACCGAATTTACACCTCTTAGGCGCACGGCCCCGGAAAGGGCAATGCGTAAGACTGCCACAGTGGCGCAAAGGCCTCACCGCCTACGCAGGCGCGATAGATGTGAGGCAAAATGCCTCGTCATGAGGGAAATGCAGTGCGCGGCGCACAAACCCCTCGCGGGCCGGGCAAAGCCCTGGGAGGACCGCGTGACGACGCCGCGTATTGTTGCCCGATTTGCAGGTCCTGATGCCCGCCGAACCCTACGCGCCGGTGCACCATGCCGGCCGCAACGGCTTTTGCCCGCTTCAGGAGACCCCCATGCGCATCCCCGCCACGTTCGCCTGCCTCGGCCTTCTGATGTTGCCGCCCGTCGCACTCTCGACTTCGGCCGCTCTCGCCGAGCCTGCGACGGCCCCGGCGACCATCACAGTCAGCGGTGAAGGCACCGCGAGCGCCACGCCCGACATGGCGGAGCTGACTACCGGTGTCGTGAGCCAGGCCGACGATGCCGCCACTGCCCTCAAGGCCAATTCCGCGGCCATGGAGGCGCTGGTCGCCGCTGTCCGCGGAGCCGGGATCGCCGGCACCGACATCTCGACGTCCGGCTTCTCTGTGCAGCCGCGCTACACCTATCCCGGCCAGAACAACAACGGCGGCGAACAACAGGCGCCGAAGATCGTCGGCTACGAGGTGCGCAACGCCGTGACGATCAAGGTTCGGGACATGAAGGCGCTGGGACCGCTGCTCGACAGCGTGGTCGTCGCCGGCGCGAACGATGTCGGAAACCTCACCATGACGCTCGCCGACACCGCCCCGCTCGCAGACAAGGCCCGCCGTGCCGCGATCGCCGATGCCCGCAAAAAGGCGGAGGCCTATGCGGAGGCGGCGGGCGTGAAGCTCGGCCGGGTTCTGCGCATCAGCGAACAGGGCGCGATGTCGCCGCGTACGTTCGCCATGCCGGTGTCGCCGGACAGTGCCAAGATGATGTCCTCTGTTCCCGTGGAGGCCGGAGAGCTCGATATCCGCGCCACGGTGGACGTCGCCTGGGAAATCGCGCCCTGAGGACAGGCCGGTCCGCCGATAATGCTCCTCCCGTGCGGCCGGCACGGGGGGACTGTCTGGCATCGAAATGGCAAGGCCCTGAAATAACATCTGTTTTCTAGATCGTTTTTGATTCTCTTGCGCGTGCGCTACGCTGAGGGGTCTGAGGTCGGCCCAAGGCATGCAGTGCACATGGCCTTAAGCGAACCCCATCTTCCCGGCGTCTCGCGAACCCTCCTCGTCACGCTTGCGGCGCGGGCGAGAGCGGCGGCGCTGTTTCCCCACCTCGGCTTCCAAGACCCGGCAGCAGAAGCGGTGTGCGATGCGCTCGGCATTGATCCAGCGCAATTTGCGCGCACCGCAGAGTGCGTTTACGGGGTCGCGCGCCGGTCGATGGTGATCGACGACATTGTCGCGCGCTTCGCAGACGAGCACGGCACCGCGACCGTCCTGAACCTTGCGGCCGGGCTTTCGACCACATTCGAGCGTGCCGGTCGCGCCGACCTGTCCTGGTTCGACCTCGACCTCGCAGAGCCGGCGGCGCTGCATCGCGTGATGATTGCTCCGCACCCTGCCCGGCACCTCGTCGTCGGCGATATCGGCCGGCCGGGGTGGACCAAAGGCCTGGCGCTCCCTCCGGGACCGCTCCTGGTGATCGCGGAAGGCATCATGCCCTACCTCACGTGGGACTGCGTCGCCGGCCTCCTCGACGAGCTCGCGGCGGGTTTCGCCGACCGGCCCCTGCGTCTTGCCTACGACACCTTCGCCTTTACGATGGTCGGCATGGCGCGGCTGCATCCGTCGATCGGTCCCCTCGCCCGCACGGATCCCTCGATCGAGTTCCGGTCGGGTGTCCGTTCGATGTCGGATTATGCCGTCGGCCGGCCGGACTGGCCGCTGCGGGACGTGACGCCGATCATGGAGGGCATGGGCCCGCTGCACAGCCTCGCCTGCCTCGGCTTCTCAGTGGCCTTCGGCGTGCCGTTCTACGCCGTCGCCGTGCTTGATCATCATCCCGGTTGATGAGGCGCCACGGGCGGACGCAGGGGCACGCAGCGACGGAATGACGGCCATTCGCGGCCCGGCCTTGCCGTAGCCGTCGTTCCGGCGCATGACAGCGCCGAACACGCGCGTCGCGCGCCCGGGGCCTTGGCGGGCAAGACCTTTGCAGGCATTGCGCCCTGGCAAGGACCGATCGCGGCGCGGAAAGCCAGTCGAGGACCATGCCGTGACCGCCTCTGCCATCGTCACCCCGGCCGCTACCGTCGAAATCGGCTCCGCACGCTTCGGCAATGCCTTGCCGCTCGCGATCATCGCCGGCCCCTGCCAGCTCGAGAGCTGCGACCACGCGCTCGAGGTGGCGTTCGCGCTGAAGGAGATCGCCGAACGGCGCGGCTTCGGGCTCGTGTTCAAAACCTCGTTCGACAAGGCGAATCGCACCAGCCTTTCCAGCGAGCGGGGTATCGGCCTCAAGGAGGCGCTGCCGATCTTCGCCGAAATCCGCGCGCGCACCGGGCTGCCCGTCCTGACCGACGTTCACGAGCGCGAGCAGTGCGCGCCCGTGGCGGAGGTGGTGGACGTGCTGCAGATCCCGGCCTTCCTGTGCCGGCAGACCGATCTTCTCGTCGCGGCGGCCGAGACCGGCCGGGCGGTGAACGTGAAGAAGGGCCAGTTTCTCGCGCCTTGGGACATGAAGAATGTCGTGGCCAAGCTGACGGGCGCCGGTAATGCGCGCGTGCTGACGACCGAGCGCGGCGTCAGTTTCGGCTACAACACGCTCGTCTCCGACATGCGCGCGCTGCCGATCATGGCGGAGATCGGCGCCCCCGTGATCTTCGATGCGACCCATTCGGTGCAGCAGCCGGGCGGCCGCGGCGGCACGTCGGGCGGCGAACGGCGCTTCGTGGAGACGCTGGCGCGCGCGGCGGTCGCCGTCGGTGTCGCGGGCGTCTTCATCGAAACCCATCCCGATCCGGACCACGCCCCGTCCGACGGCCCGAACATGGTACCGCTGAAGGACTTCGAGCGCCTCGTCGCGACGCTCCAGGCGTTCGACGCGGTCGCGAAGGCGGCATAACCGCCCTCATCCCCAGTTCCGGCGGCGCGATCCGCCGGCATTGTCCTTCAAAGGTTGACGGCGGAGCGGAAACCCACTACCCGAAACCCGTCGTCGTCCCTCGGGGCACGATGAGCCCGTAGCTCAGCCGGTAGAGCACGTGACTTTTAATCATGGGGTCATGGGTTCGAATCCCATCGGGCTCACCATTCTTTGGAGCGCAAATCCGGCGCCAATATCCGGCAAGACCGGCGCAGGTACTGATCTCCACGCCTCTTCCTCTCCGTCATTCAGCCTTTGGTGCTTTGAGACGAGCGCAATCGGCGCCCGCAGGAGACGCTGCGGACGCCGCGCATCGATTTGAGCGCGCCGCCCCCGCCGAAGCGGAGACGGCCAGTCTGCTGGAGATCAGGCCCGTGTGTCGGCCACGTGGGGTCGCAGCTTGACCGGAATCGACTTGTAGGCCGGCGTGCCGCACTCGCGGTCGTAGTCGGCGGCGGCCACCAGCACGTTCGCTTCCGGATAATAGGCGCCCACAACGCCCTTCGCGATCGGATAGGCGACGGCGGTCACACCCGCGAGCACGCGCTCGTCCGGGGTGACGAGGTCGACCTTGCTGCCTTCCTCGAAGCCGAGCGCGGCGAGATCCTCGGCGTTCATGAAGATCACGTCGCGCCGGCCGGTGACGCCACGGTAGCGGTCGTTCAGCCCGTAGATCGTCGTGTTGTACTGGTCGTGGCTGCGCAGCGTCGTGCAGATCAGCGTGCCCTCGTCGCGGCCGTCATCTTCCGCGATGCCCGGCGCCACCAGGAAGTGCGCCTTGCCGTCCGGGGTATCCCACTTGCGGTTCGAGGCATCGACGCGCAGGCGGAAGCCTCCCGGCTGGCGGATGCGCGCATTGAAATCGAAGAAGTCGGGGAAGACCTCCTCGATCTTGTCGCGGATCCGGTCGTAGTCGGCGGTCATGCCCTCCCAGTCGACCGGGCTGTCGGGGAAGGTCGCGCGCGCGATGCCGGCGACGATGGCGACCTCGGAACGCAGGGTCTCCGACGCCGGCTTCAACCCGCCGCGCGAGGCGTGGACCATCGACATCGAATCCTCGACCGTCACCGCCTGCCGGACGCCGTTCTGCATGTCCCGCTCGGTGCGGCCGAGACACGGCAGGATGTAGGAGTGTTTGGCGACGAGCAGTGCCGTGCGGTTCAGCTTGGTGATGATCTGGACGTTGAGGTCGAGCTTGCGGAACGCGGCGAACGCCACCTCCGGGTCCGGCATCGCGACGGCGAAGTTGCCGCCGAGGCCGATGAAGGCCCGCGACGAGCCGTCGGCCATCGCCGCGAGCGCCTCGACGGCATTGTGGCCGTGCTTGCGCGGGGCGGCGATGCCGAATGCCTTGTCGAGCCGCGCCAGGAACGGCTCGGCCGGAATCTCGGTGATGCCGACGGTGCGGTCGCCCTGCACGTTGCTGTGGCCGCGCAGCGGGCAGATGCCGGCGCCCGGCTTGCCGATATTGCCGCGCAGCATCAGCAGGTTGGCGATCTGCCGGACGTTCTCTGTGCCGTGCCGATGCTGGGTGATGCCCATGCCGTAGCAGACGATCACGCGTTCCGCAGACCAGTAGGTCCGCGCCATCTCCTCGATGGCATCACGCGAGAGCCCCGCCCGGCGGACGATGGCATCCCAGGAAATCGCATCGAGATCGGCGACGAGGCCTTCGAACCCGACGGTGTGCTCGGCGATGAAGGCACGGTCGAGCAGACCCGGCCCGCTGGCCGCGATGTCCGCGGCATCGGCGGCGAGCAGCGCCTTCATCATGCCCTTCAACACCGCGACGTCGCCGCCGACCTTCACCTGATGATAGGCCGACGCCAGCGGCGTCGACGACAGGGTCAGCATCGTCTCCGGGCTTTGCGGGGCGGCGAAGCGCTCCAGTCCACGCTCGCGCAGGGGGTTCAGGACGACGATCGGCTTGCCCCGCAGCGAGACCTCGCGCAGCGTGGTCAGCATGCGCGGATGGTTGGTGCCGGGATTGTGGCCGATGCAGAACACCGCGTCGGCCTGGTCGAAATCCTCCAGCGTCACCGTGCCCTTGCCAACGCCGATGGATTGCGGCAGGCCGACGCTGGTCGGCTCATGGCACATGTTCGAGCAATCGGGAAAATTGTTGGTGCCGAGCGTGCGCGCGAGAAGCTGGTAGAGGAACGCCGACTCGTTGGACGACCGGCCGGACGTGTAGAACTCCGCCTGATCGGGATGGTCGAGCGCGTGCAGGCGCGCGGCGATGCCGGCGAAAGCCTCGTCCCAGGTCACCGGCACCAGCCGGTCCGTCTCGGCGTCGTAGCGCATCGGCTCCGTCAGGCGGCCGGCGTCCTCGATCTCGTAATCGGACCAGCCGCGGAGTTCGGAAACCGTGTGTTCGGCAAAGAATTCCGGCGTCACCCGCTTCCAGGTCGCTTCCCAGGTGACGGCCTTGGCGCCGTTCTCGCAGAACTCGAACGACGACGTGTGCTTGGGATCGGGCCAGGCGCATCCCGGGCAATCGAACCCGTCGGGCTGGTTCATTTCGAGGAGCGCACGGGTGTTGGCGCTCGCGCCCATCTCCTTGCGCACCGCATTGGCAACGGCCTGAAGCGCGCCCCAGCCGCCGGCCGGGCCGCCATAGGGCGCAACGCCCTTGATCGGGGAATCAGCCACGAAATCTCTCCCTCTCCATCGGCCCGGCCGGCCCTGCGGATTGGCGGGGCGGAACGGGACGTTGCGTCCGACATCGGCGTGACGAAAACGGTCGATCCGGCGATGCCGGCCATCCGGCTTGCCCGCCCGTTCGATCAACCTAGAGTGCTTTCCGGCAGGATGGAACAATTCCGGCACGCGGCAAATCCCTAAAATCATCAGGGACTTGGACACATTTTCGTTCCTGCCGGAAAGCGCCCGCACGCAAGGCGCGCGGATCGCGGGCGAGCCGGCCGCACAAGAGGCGCAGCCGGCGTTCGCGCGCTCAGCTCCGGACGAAGGCGAGCAGGTCCGGATTGATGACATCGGCGTGCGTCGTCAGCATGCCATGCGGATAGCCCGGATAGGTCTTCAGCGTGCCGTTCTGGACGAGCTTCACAGAAAGCCGGCCGGCCGCGTCGATCGGAACGACCTGGTCGTCCTCGCCGTGCAGCACCAGCACCGGGACGCTGATGGCCTTCAGGTCTTCGGTCTGGTCGGTTTCGGAGAAGGCCTTGATGCCCTCGTAGTGCGCCTTGGCGCTGCCGGTCACGCCCTGCCGCCACCAGTTCTGGATGATGCCCTGCGACACGGCCGCGCCCGGACGATTGAAGCCGTAGAACGGGCCGGACGCGACATCGAGGAAGAACTGCGAGCGGTTGGCCGCAAGCGCCGACCGGAAGCCGTCGAACACTTCGATCGGCGTACCGGCGGGGTTCGAGGCAGTCTTGAGCATCAGCGGCGGCACGGCGCTGACGAGCACGGCCTTGGCGACGCGGCCGGCCGGCTGGCCGTGCCTGGCGACATAGCGCGCGACCTCGCCGCCGCCGGTCGAATGGCCGATATGAACGGCATTCTTAAGGTCGAGGTGCTCGGCCACCGCCGCCGCGTCGGCGGCGTAGTGATCCATGTCGTGGCCCTCGCTCACCTGCGCCGAGCGGCCGTGGCCGCGGCGGTCATGAGCGACGACGCGATAGCCGTGGCCCAGGAAGAACAGCAGCTGCGCGTCCCAGTCGTCGGAAGAGAGCGGCCAGCCGTGGTGGAACACGATCGGCTGCGCATCCTTCGGACCCCAGTCCTTGTAGAAGATGTCGACGCCGTCCTTGGTGGTGACGAAGGGCATGATTTGTCTCCGTGTTTTCAGAAGGTTGAAGCTGTCTTCCGGAGACCATTCTTGCCGGATGGCCCCGCTTCGACAATTCATCCCCACGGTCCGATGCCTATTGCATCGGGGTGCATGCCCTAAACGTTCGTATGATTGCGCGGCAGGAAGCCCCCCTCCCGCGCGCCCCGCCCGGCTCCGGGAGACCGGCGGCGGGACTGATACCATGCCCCGTCCAGATCGAACCGATCTGGACGACGGGGTGATGATCCAGCGCTTGAATCGGAAGCGTTTCCTGTCCGCCGCACAAGACCTCCGCCGCTGCTCCGCAACGGCCTAGCCTGGCGTGCGCAACGCGGCCGCGACCGTCGGCGTCCGATCTCACGCGCCCGTCTCGGCCCTGATCTCGCGCCGCTCGCGGTTGAGCAGGCCCTTGGCCACGCGGATCATCGCCCAGGTGGCAGCAGCAGCCATCACCGCCTGGACGCCGAAATAGAGCGCGTCGCTGATCCGGCCGAAGAGCTGGTCGAACAGCGCGCCGAAGCTGTCGCCGAAGAACGATGTCAGCAGGAAGAGCGCGGTGATCTGCGATTTCATCGACATCGGCGCCACCATGAAGGACAGTTGCAGCCCGACGACGGAAATGCAGAGTTCGGCGATCGTGATGCACGCGGTGGCTGCCACCAGCCACCAGATCGAGACCTTGCCCTCGCCCGCCAGAAGGCCGGCGGTCGCCATCACGGCGAGCGCGATCACGGTGAGCACGAAGCCGATGACCATCTTGTCGGTCGGCAGCAGCGGACGGCCCCGCGCGGCGTCGAGCCTGCGCCAGCCCCACGCCAGCACGGGCGTCATGCAGATGATGATCAGCGGATTGAGACCCTGCGTCTGCGCGGCGGTGATCGACACGCCGAACGGCCAGAGGTCGAGGTTCATGCTATCCTGCGCCATGAACACCCAGGTCGATGTCGCCTGGTCCGCCAGGAACCAGTAGACGGCGACAAGCGCGAAGATGCCGATCAGCCGGCTGAGGACGGCACGTTCCTCCTTCTTCTGCAGGGCGCTCTTCTTCTCCACGCTGCGCCAGCCAATGGCTTCCGGCGGAAAGTGCCGGCGACCGCTCATGAACACGAGCATCGAGACGGCGATGAGAAGCGCCGGGATCATCAGCGCGACCTCGTAACCGTAATAGACCTGCACCAGCGGGAGGCCGAGCGAGGCGATGGTCGAGCCGATATTGATGGCCGCGTAATAATAGGCGAAGGCGTCGTCGAGCAGATGCCCCTTGCCGAGGCGTTCGTACATCAGCCCCATCAGCGTGGAGGTGTTGGGCTTGATGGTGCCGGAGCCGAGCGCGAGCAGCCCGAGCGCCAGGAACAGGAACGATTCCTGGCGGAAATAGCCGAGAATCAGATGCCCGGCGATGTAGGGGATGCAGAACCAGACAATGGTGCGGTAGCGGCCGAGGAAATGGTCGGCGATGAAGCCGCCGAGCAGCGGTGTCAGATAGCAGGCTGCCGTGAAAAGCTGGACGATGGAGCTCGAATCGTCCTCCCGGAACTGGAAGACGTTGACGAGATAGAGCGCGAGCAGCACCCGCATGCCGTAGAAGCTCGCGCGCTCCGCAAGCTCGGCCCAGAAGACGTACCAGAAGCCGGCCGGATGTCCGGACAATAGCCATCCCCGGCCGCTGGCGGCCGCAACAGTTGCCTCGCTCATGCGTCGTACACCCCTTGGCGGCATCGGCCGATCGGCCGGTGCGCGCGACGTTCAGCCCCAGCGAAACCGTAGCCGGCTCCGCCCGCGGTGGGGAAGTGCCAAGGGGGGACAATCGGGAGAAGCATGCCGCCAAAACGCCATAATCCGGCGAGGTGAGGCCCGGCGAGCACGGTATAGCGGCCGAACTTGCTTCAAACCCGGGTGCCGCCTCGAACTGGCGAACAAACAGGGCGCTGGCTGGCATGGGCAGACGGGGCTCGACCCGGTCAGTGCGGACGGCGCCTCATTCGGCGATGCGAACCACGCAGCGGCCGCGCACCCGTCCTGCCAGAAGATCGTCCGCTGCCGCGACGGTATCCGCGAGCGCGATTTCGCGTGTGATCAACGCAAGCTTCGCCGGATCGAGGTCGCGTGCCAGCCGCGCCCATGCCTCAATGCGGTCGGCTTGCGGCCGGTAGACGCTGTCGATGCCGGCGAGGGTGACGCCACGCAGGATGAACGGCGCGACCGTCGCGGGAAAATCCATCCCC
>JAEZMP010000218.1 GCA_023442215.1 Pseudomonadota bacterium | reverse complement strand
GGCGATATGCGCCATGTCCGCAGCCGGCTTGCAACACACATACACACAAATTGATGCCGTGCGGCTGGTGCGGCCTGCCGCGATGGACGTATTTGTTGCCGATTGTGCGGGTCTCCGCCCGCCCGGCGGGTGTGGGTTTTCCGCCCGGCGGGCATGGATCCTTCGCCCGGCGGATGTGAGTTCTCCGCCCGCGAGGGCATCGGTCTCCGCCCCCGAACGGGCAGGGGCCTTCCGGTTGACGAGGCCGGCGCGCGACGGCGCAGCGTATGCGACCGCGCGGCACCGGCGCGAGGTTTGGAATGACGAAACGCTATTTCGGCACCGACGGCATCCGCGGCAAGGCCAATCGCTGGCCGATCACGCCCGACGTCGCCCTCAAGATCGGCATGGCGACGGGGCTCGCCTTCAGCCGGGGCGGCCACCGCCACCGCGCCGTGATCGGCAAGGACACCCGGCTTTCCGGCTACATGATCGAGACCGCGCTCGTCGCCGGCTTCACCTCGGTCGGGCTCGACGTGTTCCAGACCGGCCCGGTGCCGACCCCGGCGGTGGCGATGCTGACGCGCTCGCTCCGCGCCGATGTCGGCGTGATGATCTCGGCCTCGCATAACCCGTTCGACGACAACGGCATCAAGATCTTCGGCCCCGACGGCTTCAAGCTGTCGGACGAGCTGGAAGCCGAGATCGAGGACATGCTCGACGCCGATCTCACGCCGCGGCTCGCCCCGCCGCACGCGCTCGGCCGCAACACCCGCGTCGACAGCGCCATCGACCGCTATGTCGAGTTCGTCAAGCGCACCGCCCCGCGCGACATGCGCCTCGACGGCATCCGCATCGTGCTCGATTGCGCCAACGGCGCCGCCTACAAGGTCGCGCCGACCGCGCTGTGGGAACTCGGCGCCGAGGTGATCCCGATCGGCGTCAAGCCGGACGGCTTCAACATCAACGACCATTGCGGCTCCACCGACCCCGAGGCGCTGTGCGAGCGGGTGCGCGAGGTCCGCGCCGATATCGGCATCGCCCTCGACGGCGACGCCGACCGCGTCATCATCGTCGACGAGCGCGGCCATATCGTCGACGGCGACCAACTCCTCGCCGTCATCGCCCAGTCCTGGCAGGAGGAAGGCACCCTCGTCGGCGGCGGCGTGGTGGCGACCGTGATGTCGAATCTCGGCCTGGAGCGCTATCTGCATGGCCTCGGGCTCGATCTCGTCCGCACCCGCGTCGGCGACCGCTACGTGGTGGAACAGATGCGCGCCGGCGGCTTCAATATCGGCGGCGAGCAGTCCGGCCACATCGTGCTGTCCGACCATTCCACCACCGGCGACGGCCTGATCGCAGCGGTGCAGGTGCTGGCCGTGGTGGCGCGCACCGGCAAGCGGGTGTCGGAAGTCTGCCACCGGTTCGAGCCGGTACCGCAGATCCTCAAGAACGTCCGCATCCGGGGCGGCAAGCCGCTGGAAAACCCCGCCGTGCAGGCGGTGATCGACGAGGCCACCGGCCGGCTCGGCGCCGGCGGCCGGCTTGTCATCCGCCCCTCCGGCACTGAGCCGCTGATTCGGGTGATGGGCGAGGCGGACGACGCGGGCCTGCTCGCGAGCGTCGTCGACGACATCGTCGACGCGGTCGGCCGCGCGGCGGCGTGAGGCGGGCCGCGAGAGGTTAATATCCGTGGTTAACAAACACGGTTAATGCGGTCTTAACGGTTGCCGGCGACAGTGGAGCCGGGCGCGCGCCTGCGCCCGCTTCGCCGGAACCGTTGCCGCATGAAGATTGCCCACCTCCTCCTCGCCCTTCTCGCCTGCCTGCCGGCCGCGGCCGCGGCCGCGCGCGATCTCGGCGAGCCGCCCGAACTCGAGCACACCGCGGACATGCTTCCGGAGGTGCCGGACGATTTCGGCTTCTATGCCCGGGTGGACGGCGGCATCTCCTTCCTGAAGATCGGCAGCGTGAGGACGCGCAATCCGCTCTCGAGCGCGTGGTCGCAGGGGCAGGTCGTCGATGCCAGTTCCGCGCCCGCCGGCAGCTTCGGGCTCGGCGCGGGGCTGCGCTGGTCGCAGTGGCTGCGGGCCGACCTGACGGTCGATTACGGCTTTCCGGGACAGGTGGAGGCGACCCGCTCGTGCCTGCCGTGCGCCGGGCGCCTGCGCGCCGAGGCGGACGTCGATTCGCTCACCGTGCTCGCCAACGCCTATATCGACCTGCCGACCTTCGGGCGGTTCACGCCCTGGATCGGTGGCGGCGTCGGCATGGCGCACCTCTCCCTCGATTCGGGCGGCATCTCGCTCGGAAACCGGCAGCTCGTCCCCATCGCCTCCAACGACGCCTGGAACTTCGCCTGGCAGGGCAGCGCCGGCGTCGCGATGCGGCTGACGGAGGCGCTGAGCCTCGATGCCGGCTACCGCTATCTCGGCCTCGGCGACATCAAGACCGGCGGCCCGCGGCCCGGCGAGGCGCGCGATATCGCCCGCCAGGAGGTCCGGATCGGGCTTCGCTACCGGCTCGACCAGTGATGTGCCAGAATGTCGCGGTTCGCGCCCGATCCGCGAGCGGCGGCGCGGTGTTGCGCCCGTTCCGCCACCGTCATGAGGCTGCATTGCCGGCGCGCTAGTCGTGTGCGGCGCGCTTGACCCGGCGGGGCCGCAGGAGTAGCAGCGGCGGCGGGACACCCCTCCCCACCGAGGGGCGCCTATCTGAAAGGGTAGCCAGATGACCGTTCTCGCCAAGCCGGCCACGAAGCCGGCAAATCCCCATTTTTCTTCGGGCCCGTGCGCGAAGCGTCCCGGTTGGACGCTGGAAGCGCTGAGCGATGCCGCCATCGGCCGCTCGCACCGCGCCAAGATCGGCAAGGCCAAGCTTAAGGCCGCCATCGATCTCACCCGCGAGGTGCTCGAGGTTCCCGCCGATTACCGCATCGGCATCGTTCCCGCGTCCGACACCGGCGCCGTCGAGATGGCCCTCTGGTCGCTGCTCGGCGCCCGCGGCGTCGACATGGTCGCCTGGGAATCGTTCGGCGAGGGCTGGGTCACCGACGTGGTGAAGCAGCTCAAGCTCGCCGACGCCCGCACCATCAAGGCGCCCTACGGCGAACTGCCGGATCTCACCGGGATCGATTTCGACCGCGACGTGGTGTTCACCTGGAACGGCACCACCTCGGGCGTGCGCGTGCCGAACGCCGATTTCATTCCCGCCGACCGCAAGGGCCTGACCATCTGCGACGCCACCTCGGCGGCGTTCGCCCAGGTGCTCGACTGGCCGAAGCTCGATGTTGTCACCTTCTCGTGGCAGAAGGCGCTCGGCGGCGAGGCCGCTCACGGCATCCTGATCCTGTCGCCTCGCGCCGTCGAGCGGCTGGAGACCTACGTGCCGGCGTGGCCGCTGCCGAAGGTGTTCCGCCTCACCGCCAAGGGCAAGATCAACGAAGGCATCTTCGTCGGCGAGACCATCAACACGCCCTCGATGCTGTGCGTCGAGGACTATCTCGACGCGCTGAACTGGGCGAAGGCCGAAGGCGGCCTCCGCGGCCTCACCGCGCGTGCCGACCGCAACTTCGCGGCCGTCGACGCCTGGGTGAAGGCGACGCCGTGGATCGACTTCCTGGCGGTGGAGCCGGCGACGCGCTCCAACACCAGCGTCTGCCTCAAGATCGTCGACCCCAAGGTCGCCGCGCTCGATGCCAAGGGCCAGGACGCCTTCGCCAAGGCGCTGGTCGGCCGGCTCGACAAGGAAGGCGTCGCCTTCGACATCGGCGCCTACCGCGACGCCCCCGCCGGCCTGCGCATCTGGGTCGGCTCGACGGTCGAGACCGCCGACGTCGCGGCGCTGCTGCCGTGGCTCGACTGGGCGTTCGCCGCCGAGAAGGCCGCGCTCGACGTCGCGGCCTGACGCGGCTTCCGCGTCCCGTTTCCAACCGAGATCATTCCTCCCCCGGCGACCGGGGGAGGCGAAGCGGGGTGGCCCCGCGCGGAGCGTGATGCCCGCGCCAGAGGCGGCGCCCCCAGCTCATCCTTCGAAGGAATGCGGCCGATGGCCCCCAAGGTTCTGATTTCCGACCAGATCTCCCCCGCCGCCGTGAAGATCTTCACCGATCGCGGCATCGACGTCACCTACGAGCCCGAGCTCGGCAAGGACAAGGACAAGCTGGCTGCCGTGATCGGCCAGTTCGACGGCCTCGCCATCCGCTCGGCCAGCAAGGTGACCGACAAGATCATCGCCGCCGCCGGCAATCTGAAGGTGATCGGCCGCGCCGGCATCGGCGTCGACAATGTCGACATCCCGGCCGCGACCGCCAAGGGCATCATCGTGATGAACACGCCCTTCGGTAACTCGATCACGACGGCCGAGCACGCCATCGCGATGCTGTTCGCGGTCGCCCGCCAGATTCCCGCCGCCGACGTCTCCACCCAGGCCGGCAAGTGGGAGAAGAACCGCTTCATGGGCGTGGAGCTGACGTCCAAGACCCTCGGCATCATCGGCTGCGGCAATATCGGCTCCATCGTCGCCGACCGCGCCCTCGGCCTGAAGATGAAGGTGGTCGCGTTCGACCCGTTCCTGTCGGTCGAGCGCGCGCTCGATCTCGGCGTCGAGAAGGTCGATCTCGACACCCTGTTCGCCCGCGCCGACTTCATCACGCTCCACACCCCGCTGACCGAGAAGACGAAGAACGTCATCGACGCCGCGGCGATCGCGAAGATGAAGGACGGCGTCTATATCGTGAACTGCGCCCGCGGCGGGCTGGTGGACGAGATGGCGCTGCGCGCCGCGCTCGATTCCGGCAAGGTCGCCGGCGCCGCGTTCGACGTGTTCACCGTCGAGCCGGCCAAGGAGAACGTGCTGTTCGGCGCGAAGAACCTGGTCTGCACGCCCCATCTCGGCGCCTCCACCTCGGAAGCGCAGGAGAACGTCGCGCTGCAGGTCGCCGAGCAGATCGCCGACTATCTGCTGACCGGCGCCGTCACCAACGCCCTCAACATGCCGTCGATCTCGGCCGAGGAAGCGCCGAAGCTGGTGCCGTTCGTGAAGCTCGCCGAGCAGCTCGGCTCCTTCGCCGGCCAGCTCACCGAGACGAGCCTCAAGGCCGTGCGCATCGAGTTCGACGGCGCGGTCGCGGGCATGAACGTGAAGGCGCTGACCTCGGCTGCGCTCGCCGGCCTGTTCCGTCCGCTGCTGCAGGACGTCAACATGGTCTCCGCCCCGGTGATCGCGCGCGAGCGCGGCATCGTGGTGGAAGAGGTGCGCCGCGAGCAGCAGGGCACCCATGAGAGCCTCGTCAAGCTCACCGTCGTCACCGACCGCCAGGAGCGCTCGGTCGCCGGCACGGTGTTCTCGGACGGCAAGCCGCGCCTGACCCAGATCAAGGGCATCAACATGGATGCCGAGCTCGGGCCGCACATGCTCTACGTCACCAACGAGGACAAGCCGGGCTTCATCGGCGCGCTCGGCACCACCCTCGGCACGGCCGGCGTCAACATCGCGACCTTCAATCTCGGCCGCCTCTCCCAGGGCCAGGACGCCATCTGCCTCGTCGAGGTCGACGGCCCGATCCCGGCCGAGGTGCTCGCCACCATCGGCAACCTGCCGCTCGTGCGCCAGGTGAAGGAACTGACGTTCTGAAGGAACTGACGTTCTGAGGACCACGATCTCCCGGTCCCCGGCGCTTGCCGGCGGGACAGCGACGACAGGAAGGGGCCCCGACGCGGGCCCCTTTCTTTTTTCGCGGGCGGGAGCGGCGGCAAACTAATCCGCTTTAGTCTAGTTTTTTAGTGGATTTATTGCCTCACGCGGGCAGGACGCACCTCTAGGATCGGCAGGCATCGCGGGATGGCCCCGCGGGCTTGCGCCAGAGGTCGCCCGTGCTTCGTCTGAGGACCATCACCAAGCATTACGGCCCGACGCGGGCGCTCGCGGGCGTCGATCTCGACGTCCGGCAGGGCGAGATCCTCGCCCTGATGGGGGCGAACGGCGCCGGCAAGTCCACGCTGGTGAAGATCATATCCGGCGTGCAGGCGGCGGACGGCGGCACCATCGCCCTCGATGGCGCAGAGGTCGCGTTCGACGGGCCGGCGGCGGCGGAGGCGGCCGGCATCGTCGCCGTGCACCAGTCGATCGCCGATGTCGGGGTGCCCACGCTCAGCGTCGCCGACAACCTGCTGATCGATCTCTATTGCACCGGGCGTTCGCCGCTTGTGCTTTCCGGCCGCGCGGTGCGGGCGGAGGCGGCGGCGCGCGCCGCCCGGGTGGGCCTGGCCGTCGATCTCCGCGCCCGCCTCGAGACGGTGTCGCTCGCCGACCGGCAGCTGATCGCGATCGCCCGCGCGCTCGCCCGCAAGCCGAAGGTGATGATCTTCGACGAGCCGACGGCGAGCCTTTCCAAGGCCGAGGCCGAGCGGCTGTTCGTGCTGATCGAGGCGCTGCGCGACGATGGCGTCGCCATCATCTACATCTCCCACAAGCTTCCCGACCTGTCGCGGCTGGCGAGCCGCGTCGTGGTGCTGCGCGACGGCGCGGTCGCCGCCGAATTCGTGCCGCCCATCGACCACGATGCCGCGGTGGAGGCGATGATCGGGCGGACGGTGAAGCGCGTGCCGCGCGGACCGGTCGCGCGCACCGGCCGCGCGTTCTTTTCCCTCAGGGGCGCCCGGCTGCCGCGCAGCGACGGGCCATTCGACCTCGAGGCCGAGCGCGGCGAGATCGTCGCGGTGACCGGCCCGCTCGGTGCCGGCAAGACCACGCTCGCCGGGGCGATCTTCGGCATCTGGCCGTTGGTCGAGGGCGAAATCACGCTGGACGGCGCCCGCTGGACGCCGGTGAGCCCCGCCCATTCGATCCGCGCGGGCGTGTTCTACGCGGGCGAGGACCGCTGGCGCACCTCGTTCTTCCCGTCGAGCGTGCCGTTCGCGTCCATCGCCGGCACCATCGGCTTTCCCTTCCTGCCGCAATGGTCCCGGGCCGGTCTTTTGCCGGCGAAGAAAGAGGCGGAGGTGGCGGCGCGGGCCATCCGCAGCTTCGGCATCAAGGCGCGGGACGGACGCGACCCGCTGACCGCACTCTCCGGCGGCAACCAGCAGAAGGTGGTGCTGGCGCGCTGGCATGCCGAGCCGGCGCGGCTGCTGCTGCTCGACGAGCCATTCCAGGGCGTCGATGTCGGGGCGCGGGAGGACATCGTCGCCGCGCTGCGCGCGCGTTCGGGGGACCGGGCCACCGTCGTGTTCGTCAGCGACTACGAGGAGGCGCTCGAAGTCGGCGACCGCATCGTCGCGATGGAAGCCCACCGCATCCTCCCCGACCTGCCGCCGCCCTCCGACGCGGCCCGGCAGCCCGCATACCCGATCCCGCTCCGCTCCCACACAGGCGTCTTCCCATGACCGATCTCGCCAACCAGCCTTCCCTGCCGATCACGGCGGGCCGGCGATCCGACCGCGCCGTGTTGTGGCGCCAGCTCACCATCAAGAGCGGCATCTTCGTGCTGCTCGCCGTCATGATCGTCGCGTTCCAGACCCAGGAACCGGCCTTCCTGCGCGTCGCCAACATCTTCAGCATCCTGCAGGCGGTGGCGATCGTCGCGCTGCTCGGCATCGGCGTGACGGTGTCGTCCGCGGTCGGGGGCTTCGATCTGTCGGTCGGCGCGCTCGCCGCGCTGTCGCAGATGGCGGCGGCCTATGTGCTGATCGTGCTGAACGGCTCGGGGCTCGAGGCGGTGGCGGTGACGCTCGCCATCGGCGCGCTGGTCGGATTCGTCAACGCCTTCCTGATCGTGCGCCTGCGGGTGCCGGACCTGCTGGCGACGCTCGGGATGCTGTTCCTGCTCGCCGGCCTGCAGCTGATCCCGACCGGCGGCCGCTCGATCGCGCCCGGCATGGCCCTGCTCGACGGCTCTTCGGCGACGGGCGTGTTCCCGGCGGAATTCCTCGCGCTCGGCCGCGCCCGGCTCTGGGGCGTGGTGCCGGTGCCGGTGGTCGTGCTCGCGGTGGTCGCCGTCGCGTTCTGGTTCCTGATGGAACGAACCCGCTGGGGTCGGGTGTTCTATGCCGTCGGCGGCTCGGAACTCGCCGCCCATCTCGCCGGCGCGCCGACGCGGCTCTACCGCACCGCCGCCTACGTGCTGTCGTCGCTGATCGCCTCGCTCGGCGGCATCCTGCTCGCCGCCCGGCTCGGGCGCGGCGACGTCAGCGCCGGCAACTCGCTGATGCTCGACGCGGTGGCCGCCTCCCTCATCGGCTACGCGGTGCTCGGCGCCAGCCGGCCGAACGTGTTCGGCACCGTGGTCGGCGCGGTGTTCGTGGGCGTGCTGCTCAACGGCCTGACCATGCTGAACGCGCCCTATTACCTGCAGGATTTCGTCAAGGGCGCGGTCCTCATCGGCGCGCTCGCGCTGACCTTCGGCCTTGCCCGCCGGACGGCATGAGCCGCGAAAGATCGATCCACTCCCCACATCCGCATCCGCAAGCGCCTCGCTTGCAAATCATTGAACGCGAAAGGACTTTCCCGTGATCCGCCGCACACTCCTCCGCCTCGCCGCCGCCGCGGCCATCGCCGCGCCGTTCGGGCTCGCGAGTTTCTCCGCCTCGGCCGCCGGCATTCCCGGCGCGCCCGCCCCGTTCGACAAGGGCGGCGTCCGCGTCGCGCTGATCGTCTACCTGTCGGGCGGCGACTACTACCAGAACTACGAGGCGGGCGTGAAACGCCAGGCCGACGAGCTCGGCATCGAGCTGCGCTCGTTCCAGGGCCGCCAGAAGCCGGACGAGGAGCGCGAGCAGATCCGCCAGGCGATCAATCTCGGCGTCGACGGCATCATCATCGCCGGCGGCAAGGGCGAGGCGGTTTCCGACGTGGTGCAGGAGGCGATCGACGCGGGCATCACCGTCGTCGCCCAGAACATCACGCTGCCGCAGAAAGAGGTGGTCGTCATCGACCAGGACGAGTCTAAGCAGCTCGACCTGGTGCTCGGCCAGGCGGTGAAGGACAACGGCGACGCCTTCAAGGCCGGCTACATCTATGTCGAAGGCTTCCCCGCCCTCGACAAGCGCGATGTCGCCTGGAAGGCGTTCAAGGCGGCGCATCCGAAGGTCGAGCAGCTGGCGCAGTGGGGCGCGGTGGACGACACCCCGGCCGAGACGGTCGCCAACCAGACCGCCGCGACGCTGCGCGCCAAGCCGGACATCAACGTCATCCTCGCGCCCTGGGACGAGTTCGCCCGCGGCGCCAAGATCGCGGTCGACGAGGCGGGCCTCTCCGACAAGATCAAGATCTACAGCGTCGACGTCTCGACCTCCGACATCCAGGCGATCCGCGAGCCGGGCAGCCCGTGGGTGGCGACCTCGGCGGTCAGCGCGTCGGGCACCGGCGCCGCGGCGCTCAGGGCCGTCGCGCTCGCCCGCACCGGCGAGCTGAAGGACACCCGCGTGCTGCTGCCGCCGACCCTGATCACCCAGAAATTCCTCAACGACAACGACGTGAAGAATGAGGAAGAGCTGAACGCCAAGCTGCCGGGCTTCGACCTGAAGGACCAGGTGACGGCGCCGTGGATCGCCAAGGGCGTCACGAACTGAGGCTCTTCAGCCGAACCCGCCCCGGCATCCGTCGGGGCCGGCACCGGTATCGGAAGGGACGCGCTCCTTTGCAGGGGGCGCGTCCTGCGCGTTCGGCCCCCGCACAGCAACGCCGGCCGCAACCAAAAGAAGAAGCGCCAATTGATCTTTCTCGTTTTCCGCCGTCGATAAGGGGTGCATCCTTCTCGAAACGGCCGGCAAGCCGGCCCGATGCAAAGGGGAGGCGGCTCGAAATGGACGCCAGGGAAAATCGGCTCGGCATGCGTCTCCTGTTCGTCGACGACGAACTGCGCGCCGAGACGGCGACGGGACGCGCCGCCCGCAAGCTCATCGACGACCTGCGCGGCCGGGATGTCGAGGTGGTGGAGGCGATGTCCGCCGACGACGGCCGTTCGGTCGCCCTCAACGACGCCTCGATCCAGTGCCTCGTGCTCGACTGGGATCTCGGCGAGGGGGCCGGTCACGACGATGCCGCCGCGCTGCTGACGGCGCTCCGCGAGCGTAACGCGGCGATGCCGGTGTTCCTGCTCGCCGAGCGCACGGCGGCCTCCTCGCTCTCGGTGCAGGTGATGACCGACGCCGACGATTTCATCTGGCTGCTCGAGGACACGCCCGAGTTCATCTCCGGCCGCATCGTCGCGGCGATGCGGCGCTACCGCGACAACGTGCTGCCGCCGATGGCGGCCGCGCTCGTCCGGTTCGCCCAGGTGTTCGAATATTCCTGGCACACGCCGGGCCACACCGGCGGCACCGCCTTCCTCAAGCACCCGGCCGGGCGCGCCTTCTTCGAGTTCTTCGGCGAGAACCTCTTCCGCTCGGACCTCTCGATCTCGGTCGGCGATCTCGGATCCCTGCTCGATCATTCCGGCCCGATCGGCGCCGGAGAGGCCTATGCCGCGCGGGTTTTCGGCGCGCACCGCTCCTATACGGTGACCAACGGCTCGTCGACCTCGAACCGCGTCATCCTGATGGCGAGCGTCACGCGCGACCAGGTGGCGCTGTGCGACCGCAATTGCCACAAGTCGGTCGAGCACGCGATGACCATGTCGGGCGCGATCCCGACCTATCTGCTGCCGTCGCGCAACCGCTACGGCATCATCGGCCCGATCCGTCCGGAGCACCTGACGCCCGTCGGAATCCGCCGCGCCATCTCCGACAACCCGCTGGTGACGCCGGGGATCGATCCGACGCCGGTCCACGCCGTCATCACCAACTCGACCTATGACGGGCTTTGCTACAACGTCACCCGCGTCGAGGAACTGCTCGGCGAGAGCGTCGACCGGCTGCATTTCGACGAGGCGTGGTACGGCTACGCCCGGTTCAACCCGCTCTATCGCGATCGCTTCGCCATGCACGGCGACCCGGGCGACCACGATGCCTCCAAGCCGACGGTGTTCGCCACCCAGTCGACCCACAAGCTGCTCGCCGCGCTCTCCCAGGCCTCGTTCATCCACGTCCGCGACGGACGGCGCGCCATTCCACATGGGCGCTTCAACGAGGCGTTCATGATGCACGCCTCCACCTCGCCGCAATATGCCATCATCGCCTCCAACGACATCTCGGCCGCGATGATGGACGGCCCCTCCGGCAAGGCGCTGACGACGGAATCGATCCGCGAGGCGGTGTCGTTCCGCCAGACGGTGGCGCGCATCAACACGGAGCTCTCCGACGCCGGCAGCTGGTTCTTCGACGTCTGGCAGCCGGACACGGTGCGCGATCCCGCGACTGGCAAGGTGATGCCGTTCCATGAGGCGCCGGAGGCGCTTCTCGTCCGCGATCCCTCCGCCTGGGTGCTGAAGCCCGGCGCGCAGTGGCACGGTTTCGGCGATGTCGAGGACGGCTACTGCATGCTCGACCCGATCAAGGTCTCGGTGGTGACGCCCGGCGTGGCCGCCGTCGGCGGGCTGATGCCGGTCGGCATCCCGGCGGCCGTGGTGACCGCCTATCTCGACGCGCGCGGCATCGTGGTGGAGAAGACCACCGACTTCACCATCCTGTTCCTGTTCTCCCTTGGGGTGACCAAGGGCAAGTGGGGCACGCTCGTCAACGCGCTGCTCGACTTCAAGCGCGACTACGACGCCGACGTGCGCCTCGCCGAAGTGCTGCCCGACCTCGTCGCCGCCCACGGCGACCGCTACGGCACGCTGGGGCTTCGCCAGCTCTGCGACATGATGTTCGAGGCGATGGCGGAACTCGGCACCACCGCGGCCATGGCCGCGGCCTTCTCGGTGCTGCCGCACCCGGACATGAGCCCGGTGCAGGCTTACGAGACGCTGGTCAGGGGCGACGTGGAGCAGCTCGGCCTCGACGAAATCGCCGGCCGGACCGTGGCAACGGGCGTCGTGCCCTATCCGCCGGGCATTCCGCTGATGATGCCGGGCGAGAATGCCGGCGCGGCCGACGGCCCGCTGATCGGCTACCTCAGGGCGCTCGAAGCCTTCGACCTGCGCTTCCCCGGCTTCACCCACGACACCCACGGCGTGGAGGTGGAGGACGGCGCCTACCGCATCCACTGCGTCAAGCGGCCGGAAGCGGCCTGAGGCCGGCAGGGGCCGGAACGGACAAGAGCGGCGGGCGCGGATCTCCGGGAATCCGCAAGGGCAGGAGGCGGCGATGGCGACGGCGGCAACGAACGGGGCGGCGCCCGCGGACAGCGGCAAGATCGGCGTGGTCGCCGCGACGCTGATGGTGGCCGGCAACATGATGGGCTCCGGCGTGTTCATGCTGCCGGCCAATCTCGCCGCCATCGGCGGCATCGCGGTGTTCGGCTGGATCGTGACGCTGATCGGCGCGCTGGCGCTGGCCTTGGTGTTCGCCCGCCTCGCGGCGATCGATCCCGCCGCTGGCGGCCCCTATGCCTACGCCCGCAAGGCGTTCGGCGACTATATGGGCTACCAGACCAACCTGATCTACTGGCTCGCCAACGTCGTCGGCAATGTCGGGCTCGCGGTCGCCGGGCTCGGCTATCTCAGCCATTTCTTTCCGGTGCTGAAGCAGCCGCTGATCCTGGCGTTCGCCCAGGCGGCGGTGGTGTGGTTCTTCACCTACGCCAACATCCTCGGACCGAAATTCGTCGGGCGGCTGCAATCGCTCACCACCATGTTCGCGCTGGTGCCGATCATCGGCATGGCGCTGATCGGCTGGTTCTGGTTTTCCTCGGCGACCTACGCCGCCGGCTGGAATGTCTCGGGCAAGGACGGCCTGAGCGCCGTCGGCATGACGCTGAATTTCACGCTGTGGGCCTTCATCGGCGTCGAGACGGCCTCGGTCTCGGCCGGCGTGGTCGAGAACCCGCGCCGCAACGTGCCGATCGCGACGCTCGCCGGCGTCACGCTGGCGGCGGTGTGCTACATCCTGTCCTCGACCGCGATCATGGGCATGATCCCGAACGGCCAGCTCGTCGCCTCGTCGGCGCCGTTCGCCGACGCTGCCCGCCTCGCGCTCGGCGGCTGGGCCGGCGACGCGGTCGCCGCCTGCGCCGCCATCGGCTGCCTCGGCTCGCTCGCCGGCTGGACGCTGCTGGTCGGCCAGACCGCCAAGGCGGCGGCCGACGACGGCCTGTTTCCGAACGTGTTCGCCAGGGTGAACGCCAAGGGCGTGCCGTCGAGCGGGCTCGCAATCGTCGCGGTCATCATGACCGTGCAGATCTTCGCCACGATGTCGCCGACCGCGAGCGCGCAGTTCGGCAAGATCGCCTCCATCGCGGTCATCATGACGCTGCTGCCGTATATCTATTCGGCCATCGCCATCAAGGTGCTCGGCTACAAGGCGATGCCGCAGGGTGAATACGGGCTCTATTCGATCATCGCGGTCGTCGCGGCGGTCTACAGCCTGTGGGCCCTGGTCGGTTCCGACGGCAACCAGACGCGCTGGTCGCTGATCTTCGTGATCTCCACCATCGTGTTCTATGCGCTGGCGCTGAACCACAAGCGCGACATCGAGGAACATCGCATGGAACCCGGCGGAAAGGCGCCGCGGTGGGTGCGCTACGTCACCCTCACGATCACCGTTGTCGCGCTGGTGCTGATGTTCTGGGAATCGGTCGGCAAGCGGGAAGATCTGCTGCTCCGGTCGCGCTCGCCCCAGCCCGGCGCCACGATTACGGCGCCCGCGACGACCGACACGCGGGCACCGATCGGGGCCCCGGCTCCGGCCGCGCCCGCGCCGTAGGGCGCCGGATCATCCGGCGCCGTGCCGGCCGGGGGCCGCCCCGCGGTCTACCCGGTACGGTCCGCGTCCGCACCGCGCGTTGATTTTCGGTACTGGGCATAGGAGGCTGACGCCCGCTCGTTCTCGCGTGGAGTGGATATGCCCCGCCTCGGTGTGTTGTTGAGTGCCGTCCTTTCGCTCCTGCTGATCGTGACGGCCCGGGCCGACGACGCGGCGAACCCGGGCGACCTTCTGGCCTACGATTTCCAGATCGCGCAGGATTATTCCTACGTGCTGACGGTGACCGGCGAGAGCACGATCCGCACGCCGGAAGACGCGGCGAGCCACAGCGAACAGGCGGTGACGTTCGATCCCGCCAGCAGTTCCGTCCGCTTCGTCGAGGCCTGGGTGCAGGAGCCGGACGGAACGCGGCAGGAACCGGCGCCGAACTCCGTGCTGGTCCGCCCCTCGGAGGCGGCGCGCGACAGCCCCGGCTTCGTTTCCACCCAGACCGCGACGCTGATCCTGCCCCAGCTCAGGATCGGCAGCCGCGTCCATGTCGTCTACCAGATGACCGTCAGGACGCTGCCGCTGTTCGGCTTCAACGAGGCTTTCGTGCCCTCCCGCACGGCGGTCGGCACGCTCGCCGTCTCCATCCGCCTGCCGGCCGGTCTTCCCCTGACGGTCGGGCAGCAGGGCGGCTTCGAGGTCTCCGACACCACGAGCGGCGGCACCCGGACGATCGCGGCGCAGCTTCGGCTCGCTCACCCCCTCGTCACCGACGATGAGCCCCACGCGCTGCCGATCGTGGAGACGGGGCCGATCTTCATGGCGTCCTCGCTGAAGAGCTACGAGGAGATCGGCGCGATCTACCAGCGCAACAGCGCGGACAAGATCGCGGTCACGCCCGAGATCAAGGCGCTGGCGACCCGGATCGTCGGCGACAGGACCGGCCTCGACGCCGCTCATGCCATCCACGACTGGATGACGAACAACGTCCGCTATCTCGCCGTCTGGCTCGACGAGGGCGCGACGCTGGTGCCCCACGACGCCGCGACGGTGCTGAAGAACGGCTATGGCGACTGCAAGGACCATGTCGCGCTGATGCAGGCGCTGCTGGCGGCGGCCGGCATCCGCTCCGTGCCGGCGCTGATCAATCTCGGCGACATCGACACGCCGCCGCCGGTGCCGTTCTCGTCGATGTTCAACCACGTCATCGTGTACCTGCCCGATTATGACGTGTTCGACGATCCGACCGACCAGTTCGCGCCGTTCGGCGTGCTCGACCGCACCCTCGCCGGCAAGACCGTGGTGCTCGCAGCCGAACCGCCGGCGATGAAGACCACGCCGGCTTTGACGCCCGCCTCCGCCGCGTTCGTGGCGACCTCCCGGATCGCCGTCGACGCCGGGGGCACGATGTCCGGCGAACTCACGGCGACCATGACGCCGGTGGTGGCCGCGCAGATGCGCGCGCTGCTCGCAAGCCACGCCGACGCGGCGCGCCAGATGGAGGCGCGCCTCGGCGCGACGCTCGAAGGCGGCTTCGGCCGCATCAGGACCACAGACCCGGAAGACCTCGACACGCCGTTCGAGATCCGTGCGACCTGGACGAGCCCCCGCGGCATCGCCCCCGATGCGCCCTACATGATGCTGCCCGCGGGACCGAACTTCGCGCCCGTGCCGGCGCTGCGCGGCTATCTGACCCCGACGGGCCGGCGGACGCTGCCGTTCGAGCTCGAGATCGTCGACGTGACGTGGACGTCGACGCTGTCCCTGCCCGAGGGCTGGAGTCTGAAGGCCCTGCCGCCGGCGGTGACCGTCGACAACGGCGTCGGCAGCTACACCGCCGCCTACAAGGTCGACGGGGCTCAGCTTGAGGTGCGGCGCCATCTGGTGCTGAAGCAGCGCGTGGTCCAGCCGCAGGACTATGCGGCTCTCCAGTCGGTGATCTACGCCCTGGTCGACGACATGCACGCCATCGTGGCGCTCGACCGCACGCAATAGCCTCTCGCGCGCGCCGTCCCCCGGGCGCAGGCATGCGGCCGGGCCGGGACGGAATCATCCGTTCCCGCCACGCGGCTTTGCGCCGGGACCGTTGGTACCCGGACGGTTGGCGCCCGGGACGGTCGGCTCGCCGCCGAGACCACCATTTTTTGCCGCAACCTTCGTGAGCGGACGTCTTTATTTTGCCCTAGTCTTGAATATCGAGCGGCGATGCTTTCATGAACTATAATTAAGTTGTTCGTCTCAGGTGTCGCGGTTAGATTCTAATAGTCAGAACATGAGTTCTGAAGAATTTCGAATGTTGATAACTGCACGCGAGAGCGATGATGAATATCTCCAAGCATTCGTTTGTTTCCAAGATCGATGATTCCGCGCTGGACGAGATCAACGGGGGCATCAGCCTCTCCGCGATCGGGGCCGGCGTCGGTGCCGTGGTCGGTGTCGGCGCTACGGTCGCCGCAGCGGTCGCCTCTGCGCCGTTCGCGCTGGCTGCCGGAGCGACCGCGGCCGAGATCGTGGGCGGGGCGGCGATTGCTTCGGTGGCCTACGGCGGAAGCGGTGCGATCGACGGCGGCATCGTCGGCGGTGCAGCGAACTGGGTCGAAAATCACGTCTGACGCGCGCGGCGCGGATGAACAGCCGGGGCAGCCCGGGAGAGGCGGGCGCGGGTGCGGGGGCATCCGCGCCCGTCCGCTTTTGAGGCCGCCTCTGGAGGCGGACGCCGACAAGTCTGGAGTTCTTCCAGATTGTTGCGGCGCAAGCGGTTTTTCCTGCGTGGCGATTGACTTCCGGCCTCGGGGACGCCTAACCCGGGCGGACCGGGCGAAGGCGGACGGCGCGCCGTTCCCGCCCCGGGACTTGGAGGTCTGATGGCCGGAGACGGGTTCGAGACGGCGCGGGCGGGAGGCGGCGCGGGCGGCGGGGCTGCGATACCCGCCGTGCGCCGGCATGAGCCTGGCTGGTCCGTCGCGGTCGCCGTGCTGGCCGCCGCCGCGCTCGCGCCCCTCGTCGCGGTCGTCGTGCTGGCGTTCGGTCCGTCGGACGGCGTGTGGTCGCACCTCGTCGCCACCGTCCTGCCGCGGGCGATCGCCGAAACGGCCTGGCTGATGGCGGGCATCGGCATCGTCACCGGCGTGGTCGGCGTCGGCGCGGCCTGGGCGGTCACGATGTATCGCTTCCCCGGCCGCAGGGTGCTTGACTGGGCGCTGCTGCTGCCGCTGGCGGTGCCGACCTACATCGCCGCATTCGCGGCGGTGGAGCTGCTCGATTTCGCCGGCCCGGTGCAGTCCGGCCTGCGGGCGGTGCTGGGGGTGACTTCCAAGCGCGACTACTGGTTCCCGGAGGTGCGCACCCTCGGCGGCGCCGTGTTCGTCATGGGCACGGTGCTCTATCCTTATGTCTATCTCAGCGCCCGGGCGACCTTCCTGATGCAGTCGGCCGCCGCGCTCGACGTGGCGCGCACGCTCGGTGCCGGGCCGTGGCGGCTGTTCTTCCGCGTCGCGCTGCCGCTCGCCCGCCCGGCGATCGCGGTCGGCATCTCGCTGGCGCTGATGGAAAGCCTCAACGATATCGGCGCGGTGCAATATCTCGGCGTGCGCACGCTGACGGTTTCCGTCTACGACACCTGGCTCAACCGCAATTCGCTCGCCGGCGCGGCGCAGATTTCCGTCGCCATGCTCGCGGCGATGTTCGCTCTCGTCGCGGTGGAGCGCGCCGCCCGGCGCCGTCAGCGCTTCCATGCCGGCAGCCGGGCCGCCGTGGTGGTGCCGCGGCCGCTGCCGCGGGGCCGGGGCATCGCCGTCGCGGCGCTCTGCGC
>JAEZMP010000198.1 GCA_023442215.1 Pseudomonadota bacterium | reverse complement strand
CAGCCAAGGCGACCTCACCGACGATCCGGCCGCCTTCAAGGCGGGCGGCTCCATCCTGCCGATCGGCGGCCTCGATCACGGCCACAAGGGCTACGGCCTGTCGCTGATGGTCGAGGCGATGACGCAGGGCCTCGGCGGCTACGGCCGCGCCGATGCGCCGCGCGAATGGGGCGCCGGCGTGCTGGTGCTGGCGCTGTCGCCGGCTGCCTTCGGCGGGCTCGACGGTTTCGTGCGGCAGACCGGCTGGCTCGCCGAGGCGTGTCGCGCCTCCCGCGTCCCGGCGGGCGCGCCGCGGGTCCGGCTGCCGGGAGAGGCGGCGCTCGGCCGCAAGCGGCAGGCGCTTGCCCACGGCGTCGTGCTGCACGACGGCATCGCCGAAGACCTCTCACGGCTCGCCGCCCGCTTCGGCCTGCCGTCGCCCGTTCCGCTCGCCGACTGACTTCCCCGAACCCGGAGACCCTGTTCATGAGCGCCAGCAAATCCGCCGCGCAGTACCGCGCCGTCGCCGGTCGTGTCGCGATCCCGACCAAGGCCTTCATCGACGGCGCGTGGACCGCCGCCGCCTCCGGCCGGGTGTTCGAGAACGTCAACCCGGCGACCGGCGCGGTGCTCGGCACGGTGGCGGCCTGCGACGGCGCCGATATCGAGCGCGCGGCGAAGGCGGCCCGCCGCTCGTTCGAGGCCGGCGACTGGTCGCGTGCCGCGCCGGAGGAACGCAAGGCGGTGCTGCTGAAGCTCGCCGATCTCGTGCGCGCCAATGCCGAGGAACTGGCGGTGCTCGAAAGCCTCGACAGCGGCAAGACCATCAGGGACTGCCTCAATGAGATCGCCCACGAGGTGCCGACCTTCTTCCAGTGGTATGGCGAACTCGCCGACAAGTCCTTCGGCAAGGTCGCGCCGACCGCCGAGAAGGTGGTGGCGATGGTGGTGAAGGAGCCGATCGGTGTCGTCGGCCTGGTGCTGCCGTGGAACTTCCCGCTCCTGATGGCGGCGTGGAAGCTGGCGCCGGCACTCGCCGCCGGCTGTTCGGCGATCGTCAAGCCGGCCGAGCAGACGCCGCTCTCCGCGTTGCGCCTCGCCGAACTCGCGCTGGAGGCCGGTGTGCCGCCGGGCGTGCTGAACGTCGTGCCGGGCTTCGGCGAGACCGCGGGGCAGGCCATCGGCCGCCACACAGACATCGACGCCGTGTCCTTCACCGGTTCGACCGAGGTCGGCGCCTTCTTCCTGAAATATGCGAGCGAGAGCAATCTCAAGCCGGTCGGGCTGGAGATGGGCGGCAAGAGCCCGATGATCGTGCTCGATGACGCCGACATCGACGACACGCTGGTGTCCTCTGCCGTCAGCGCCGCCTTCTGGAACGGCGGGCAGAATTGTTCGGCCAACATGCGCCAGATCGTCGACCGCAGGGTGAAGGACGCGTTCCTCGACCGCGTGCTGGAGAAAACCCGTGCGCTCGCGGTCGGCGATCCGCTCGATCCGGCGACCGATCTCGGCGCGATGGTGAGTGCCGAGCACAAGGAGAGGGTCCTGTCCTATATCGAGATCGGCAAGGGCGAGGGGGCCCGTGTCCTTGCCGGCGGTGGTGCCAGCGCCGGCCTGCCGGGTTCCTTCGTCGATCCCACGGTGTTCGACGAGGTCGATCCGTCCATGCGCGTCGCGCGGGAGGAAATTTTCGGACCGGTGCTCGGTGTGATCCCGGCGGATGGCGTCGACGAGGCGCTCGCCATCGCCCGCGACACCGATTACGGGCTGCACGCGACCATCTTCACGCGCGACATCGACAAGGCGTTCCACCTCGCGAAACGGCTGCCCTGCGGTACCGTGGCGATCAACGGCTTCACCGAGGGCAATGTCACGACGCCGTTCGGCGGCTACAAGCGTTCCGGCTCGATGGCCCGCGACAACGGTACCGAGGCGATGGACCAATATCTCCAGACCAAGACGATCTGGCTGTCGCTCAGGTGAGGCGAGAGCCCGCCCGTTCGGATCGGACCGATCTGAACGGGACAGGCCCAACCCTTTGAACTGGGAGCGATTTCTTGTCGATCCGGTGATTTCGCCAGATCGGGAAGCGCTCTAGGACGCTGCCCACGCTCCGTGTGAACTAAGATACGGCCGGGGACCGGATCTGTGCGCCCGGTCGCATGAGGCCCACCTGACGCGCCGGCAGGGGGGGCGGCGCCGGATGCTCGCGTCCTCGCAGCGTGACGAGCGCACTCCGCCCGCACGCTTCTGCCGCGCCATGTCCACGATCATCGTCGCCTTCAGCGGCATCCCGCACCGCACCACGGGTCCGCGCGCCCTTATCTGCTCTGCAGCTTCCCGATGGTGCGCTGAATGCCAGCAGTGGGCCCCATCCCGTGAATGCCGGCGTTGCGGCCCGGCGTTCACGGTCAGATTTGATCGGCGCTCTTCTATCTGCCGATGGTTGACCTGCTCGACGTCGACCAGCCTCCGCAGGACTTCCGCTTGAAATTCTCGCCGCGTCGTCAGGCGACCGGCGCTTTCATTTTGTCTCGAAGCGGCGCTGGGCAGGAATTTCCGCCGATCCGGTGCTGAGGAACTTCATCCGTCGCCACGAATGCCTTCATTGGCATGTTGCGATGCAGCAAGAGCTTGCGTTGCACCGCACTCAACTGAAGACATGACGAATACATTACAGATTATAATTGTAATTACGAATATCGTTCGTGTTTATATGACGTATTGCGACGATGCGTCATATACCATTGGTTGTACTAATATTTAAATCATTGAATCTTGTAGGAGTCTTGTCGAATCCAATTCGTTTGCATGCCCCGTTTCATCTGGTTTTCTTACTAATCATCCGATTGCAAGACTCATTATACCAAAACATAATTCGATCGTTATTTTATTTATACAAAGGTGAGTCCCATGAACGATGTGGTCGCCGTTCATTCGAATCTTTATGTCGTTGATGAAAGTATAGCCGACGCAGAAATCATCCTCTCCGCGATTGAATCGGGGGTAATACCGCACGAAATCGCTTATATCGATTTCTCGAACGCAAGTTCTGACGTCGTCGCCCGCATTTCAGACGCCGCCGCGAAGCATCGGGATCTGGCGTCGCTGCACATCTTAAGCCACGGCCGGCCCGGAGCTCTGGTCTCCGGCGCGACGGTCATCGATGCGAACGAACTTCTGGACCGTGCCGAAGATCTGGCCCGCATCGGTGCGGCTCTCGCGCCCGGCGGCGATATCCTGCTCTATGGCTGCGACGTCGGCGCCGGTGAGGAAGGACGCGAATTCATCGGCCGCTTCGCCGAACTGACGGGTGCGAACGTCGCCGCCTCGGAAACGCCGACCGGCGCGGCCGATCGCGGCGGCGACTGGCACCTGGAAGCGCGGGTCGGTTCCGTCACCGCGCCCGTCCTGCAGGTTCCCGCCTATCCCGGCATTCTGGTCAGCGCCTCGGCCGCGCCCGCCCTCGGCGGGCTGGTGCCCGTCTCCGTCACCGAGGGCGGAGCCGCGGCGAGCGTCGCGCCGGGCATCTCCGTCTCCGGCGGGTCGAACTATGGCGGCGGCTCCGTCACCTTTAAACTCACGTCGCCCGTCGCGGGTGACCAGTTCCTGCTGACGGGCGACAGCGATCCGAACGCGGCCGGCGCGATCTCCATCAGCGGTGCGTCTGTCTATTACGGCACCGGTTCGGCCCGCATCCAGATTGGCGTCGTTGACAGCGTCGAGAACGGGCAGAACGGCCAGCCGCTGACCATCGACTTCGTCCGCGACTTCGCCAACGCGAGCTTCGAGAACGGCACGACCGGCTGGACCATCGGCGAGAGCCGCGTGATCCTCGGCACGACGAGCATCAATGGCCACGTGACGCCGGCCGACACCACCATCCCGCCCAATGCGGGAGACGATGCCGGCGGTATCGTGTCGATGACCTACAGCTCGCAACTCTCGACGGGCGAGCACACCGACGGAACCCAGTCCCTGCGGCTCTACAACAGCGGGACCACGCAGGACGGCTACGACGTCGTCCACGGCCCCTATGCCTATTCGGACACGTTCGCCGCCGTGGCGGGCGACACCTTCTATTTCGACTGGCGGGCGGCGGCGGGCGGCGATGCCTACGACGCCTTCGGCTACCTGATGAATGCCGATACCGGCGCCTATCAGGTCGTGCTCAACGAGACGGGCGCAGATTCCACGGGCAACACGCCGTGGGCGACCAGCAGCGTCACCATTCCGACCTCCGGCAACTGGTTCTTCGTCTTCGTCGGGGGCACCTACGACTTCTCCGGCGGAAGGGCTGTCGGCGGCTCGCTCTATATCGACAATTTCCGCGTGGCGGTCGGCGGCGTCACCGACAGCATGGTCGCTGCCGTCGCAAGCCACGTCGGCTATCAGTCGACCGGCGATGCCGCTCTGGACGACCGCAATCTTCAGGTCGTGATTTCCGATGGTGCCGGCACGCAGGCATCTGCCACCGCCACCGTCGAGGTGGTGAACGTGAACGACGCCCCGACGGGCGCCGTGTCCCTTTCCGGAACGCCGGCGCAAGGCCGCACGCTGACGGCCGCCAACACGATCGCGGACGCCGACGGCTTCGATCCGGCGAGCGTCTCCTATCACTGGCAGCGTCTCGGTTCGGACGGCAACTGGCATGACATCGCCGGCGCCACCGGCGACAGCTACGTGCTCACCCAGGACGACGTCCGTTCGAAGGTCCGCGCCGTCGCGTCCTATACCGATCATGGCGGCACCGCGGAGACGGTTGCCGGCGCCGAATCGCGCACCATCGAGGATGCCCACGTCCCGCCGACGGGCGGGCTCGCCATCGGCGGCACGGCTGCGCAGGGCGAGACGCTGGCATTGACCGATACCGTCGCCGATGCCGACGGCATCGTCTCGTCGGCCTATCAGTGGCAGCGTTGGGACGGCTCGGCATGGGTCGATATCTCCGGCGCGACCGGCACCAGCTACGTGCTCACCCAGGCCGAT
>JAEZMP010000176.1 GCA_023442215.1 Pseudomonadota bacterium | reverse complement strand
AAAAAAAATCGGGGTTCGACGAAATATTTGTGTCCGACGCCCTTTGGGACCGCATCGGACCCCACGTCGCGACGAAACGGGCGCGCGTGGACGCGCGCCAGCCTGCGCCGGGCGGTTCTCCAGAGTTGGCGTTCTCCCGAGGCGTGAAGACGGTCCAGAGCCGCTTCAGGCGTCCTGACGCGGGCGATAGATGCCGGTGGCGGGATCGCGCTCCAGGGGAACGCCGACCCGCACCGCGGCGGCCCGGCGCCGCTGCGCCTCGTTCGCCGCGGCCACGCGCGCTTCGACGCGCGACATCTCCCGCTTCATAAGGCGCCAGCCCAGCACGACGGCAACGGCTGTCACCAGAACCACGACCTGCGGCATTCCATCCTCCTGTCGCTATCGGCCTCCCGCTCGGGGGCGGCCGGCACGGGCACTCACCCGTCGCCTTCAAAGGCCATAACGCGACCAGAAGGCGCGGCTTTCGACCGCGGACATCACATCTTCGGCAAGCGCCGAGCCGGCGGCGGCACCGACGCTACGGCCACGGCGGAACGGCCACGTCCGTTCGCCGCCGATCAGCTTCGGCTTGACCTCATCGCCGAAGCGCGCGCGGAGCGTGCCGCGCAGATCGCCGAGCCTGTCGACGAGGCCGAGTTGCACGGCGGTCGTTCCGGTCCAGAACAAGCCCGAGAAAAGATCGGTCCGATCCGTGGCGAGATTGCGACGACGCGCCTTGACCAGTTCCACAAATCCGGCGTGGATGTCGGCCTGTAGGGCCAGGAGATGCTCGACATCCTGTGGTTGTTCGGGACGGAAAGGATCGAGGATGGCCTTGCGGGTGCCGGCGGTGTGCACGCGGCGCTCGATGCCGAGCTTGCCGATCAGGTCGACGAAGCCAAATCCTTGCGACACCACGCCGATGGAGCCGACCACGGAGGACGGGTCGGCCACGATCTCGTCGGCGGCGACGGCGACCATGTAGCCGCCAGAGGCCGCGACGTCCTCGACGAACGCCAGCACCTTCTTGCCGCTCTCCTCGGCAAGGGCGCGGATGCGGCGATGAATCAGGTGGGACTGGACCGGCGAGCCGCCGGGGGAATTGATGATGAGCGCCACGGCCGGCGCATCCTTCACGGCGAAGGCCTTCTCCAGCGGCGCGGCAACGGAGGCGAGCGTCACACCCGGCCGGAACGGCGCGTCGACGCCGATGACCCCGGCAATGCGCACGACGGGCACGGTGACGCCCACGCGTCCCAGCTTGCCGGGCAGATAGCGGCGCAGACCTTCGAACATTCCGGGCGTCTCCCTCGTCTCGCGTGGGATGACGTCATCCCACCCGCAAGAGAATGGGGACGGCGGCGCGCACGGACAAGGCGGGGGCGTCTTGCCCCCGCCGGGAATTCGCCTGCCCGTGGCTCAGTGATAGCCCTCGCCGGGCTTCAGCTTGCCGCGGAACGTCCAGTAGACGAACGCGGTGTAGGCGAGGATGAGCGGCAGGAACAGGATCACGCCGAGCAGCACGAACATCTGGCTGTCCGGCGCGGCGGCCGCGGCCCACACCGTCACGGTCGGCGGCACCAGATAGGGGAACGTGGAGATGCCGAGGCCGAGGAAGCACAGAAGGAACAGCGCCACGGAGGCCGAGAACGTGCCGAGGCCCTTGCCCCGCTCGATGGCGCGATAGGCGAGCCATGCGACCAGCAGCGTCACCAGCGGCACCGGCCACAGCCAGTAGATCATCGGCTCGGAGAACCACCGGTCGGCAATCCAGGGATAGGCGAGTGGCGTCCAGAGGCTGACGATGCCGATGAAGGCGACGAGCGCAAGCAGGAGCGGCCGCGACCAGAGCCGTGCGCTGGCGGCAAGCGGCCCGTCGATCTTCATCATCATCCAGCCGCAGCCGAGCAGTGCATAGCCGGCGACAACGCCCAGGCCGCAGACGACCGAGAACGGGGTCAGCCAATCGAACACGCTGCCGCCGAAAGCGCCGTTGACGACCGTGAGGCCGTGGATCACGGTGCCGAGCACGACGCCCTGGCAGAACGCCGCGACAGTGGACCCGCCCGCGAACGCCACGTCCCACCAGCGATGATGAGGCTTGGCGACGAAGCGGAACTCAAACGCGACGCCGCGGAACACAAGCGCGAGCAGCATCACCACCACAGGCAGATAAACGCCCGGCATGATGATGGCATAGGCCTTCGGAAAGGCCACCCACAAGCCGCCGCCGCCGAGCACGAGCCATGTCTCGTTGCCGTCCCAGTAGGGCGACACCGAGCTCATCATCTGGTCGCGGTCGGCTTCCTTGCGGGTGAACGGAAACAGGATGCCGACCCCGAGATCGAACCCGTCGAGCACCACATAGAGCACGATGGCGACGCCGATCAGCAGGCCCCAGATCACCGGCAGATAGAATTCCATGAACACCATGGCGGATCACTCCCCGGCCTGAAGGGCGCCGCGCCCGGCGGGCTGCGCAGCGGAAATGGGACGCATGTAGCCTTCTTCCTCGCCGCCGCCGCTATTGTCGGCGCCCGATTCGGAAACACCCGGGCCACGCCTCAGAACGTGGTTGATGTAGCGCGCGCCCGCAGCGAAGACGATGAGATAGACGATCACGAACAGGATGAGCGTGACGAGAACGGCGCCGGACGGCAGCGGCGAGTGCGCATCCGCGGTGCGCAGAATGCCCGTCGCGACCCATGGCTGGCGGCCGATCTCGGTGACGAACCAGCCGGAGATCACGGTGACGAAGCCGATCGGCCACAGCCAGCTCGCGGCGCGCAGATAAAGCCCCTCGGAGAACAGCCGGCCCCGCCACCACAGCCAGGCGCCGAGCAGCACCGCCGCAAGCATGACGGCCCACAGGCCCACCATGATGCGGAAGCCGAAGAACGGCAGCACGAGCGGCGGGCGATCCGCCTCCGGGAACGTCAGCAGGCCCGGATAAGTCCCGTCCCACGACCGCGTGACGATGAGGCTGCCGAGGTGCGGGATTGCGATCTGGTAGAGGTTTTTCTGTTCCGCCTCGCTCGGAATGGCGAAGACGACGAGCGGCACGCCGGCGCCGGGCACCTCGTCGCCGCCCCAGTGGCCCTCGATGGTCGCCAGCTTGACCGGCTGATATTGGCGGATCACCTCGCCCGAGGCATCGCCGACATAGCCCTGGATCGGCACCAGCACGATCAGGAGGCCGAGCGACATGCGGATGCAGGTTTCGGCGAGATCGACCGACTTGCCCTGCAGCCACCAGCGCGCGCCGGTCGCGAACACGACGAAGCCGGTGGTGATGAAGGCGGCGAGCACCATGTGGAAGAAGCGCGTCGGGAAGGTCGGCGAGAAGATGATGGTCAGCCAGTCGACCGGATAGGCGATGCCGTCGCGCAGCTCGTGGCCGACCGGATGCTGCATCCAGCTGTTCGCGGACAGAATCCAGAAGGCCGAGATGCAGGTGCCGACCGCGACCATCAGGCAGGAGAAGAAGTGCAGCCACCGCGGCACCCGGTTCCAGCCGAACAGCATCAGGCCGAGGAACGTCGCCTCCAGAAAGAACGCCGTCAGCACCTCGTAGCCGATCAGCGGGCCGATGACGTTGCCCACGACCTCCGAGAACCGGCTCCAGTTGAGCCCGAACTGGTAGGACAGCACGATGCCCGAGACGACGCCCATGCCGAACGAGACGGCGAACACCTTCGTCCAGAAGCGCGCGAGCCGATCGTAACGGTCATTTCCCGTGAACAGAGACATGCCCGTCAGCGTCGCGATCCAGGCCGCGAGGCCGATGGTGAAGCTGGGGAAGATGACGTGAAAGACGATCGTGAAGGCGAACTGGAGCCGCGACAGCAGCACCGGGTCTAGCGATTCGATCATCGGGTGTTGCCTCCATCCGCAGGGGGTCTTCCGAGACTGACGTCCGGCTCCGGTCATGGCAGAACACCGGCGCCATGCGACCGCCCGGCTTCCACCACCGAAGCGGTTTCCCGGTCACGGCAATGGACACCTGCCCCACCCCGTTGTGCGATGATGACAGAAAACGAAAATACGCAATAGAGATGTTTTTCAGATTACGTGTCCGGCATCTGGCGACAATTCGCCTCGCAAAAGACCGCACCATTCAGTCGCAGACACAATTATCACTTTTTAGCAGATTGTAAGAACGCTCGATACACTTGAAGTCGTCGCCAATTTCGCATCGCACTCATTAAAGTAGCACGATAAAATTTGCCAATTTATACTAAATCAAAATCTGGAATCGATGCCGGAAATATGGCGCCACCGTGGCGCAACCAAGACCTCGCGATGAGGTGGAGCGCAGAGAGCACGCCCTTTCTCTTCGGCACATCCATGCACAGAGGCGCACGGCCGCTGGCGTTCAGCCCGCCAGCGCCGACCTGATCGCACGGAAGTCCCGCCACGCCAGCCGCTTCTCCAGAGGCTGGCGCAGCAGATAGGCCGGGTGCAACGTCGCCATGGCACGGATCTCGCGACCGCCGATCGCGACCGTCATCCATCGCCCGCGAAGCTTGCGGATGCCGTCGCTCGATCCCGTCAGCGCCTTGGAGGACGCGCCCCCGAGGAACACCAGCACCTCCGGTGCCACGAGCTCGATTTGCCGGGTGACGAACGGCTTGCAGATCTCGGTCTCCTGGGGGCTCGGCGTGCGATTGCCGGGCGGACGCCAGGGCACGACATTGGCGATATAGACGGAAGAGCGGTCGAGGCCGATCGCGGCGAGCATCAGGTCGAGCAGCTTGCCGGAGCGGCCGACGAACGGCAGGCCGGCGATATCCTCTTCGCGGCCCGGCGCCTCGCCCACGAACATCAGCCGGGCGGCCGGGTTGCCGTCGGCAAACACGAGACGCGTCGCCGTCTTCCTGAGATTGCAGCCTTCGAACCGCGCCAGTGTCTCGCGGAGTTCGTCGAGGCTTGTCGCGGCTGAAGCGAGCGCGCGGGCATCGGCGATCGCGGCATCGTCCGGCACCGTCGCACCGGGCATGCCGCTTTCCGGCGCGGGGATGAAGCGGCGGGGCTCCGGCCCCGGAGCGGAGGCGCCGGACGCGGACGCAGATACGGATCGAGTGAACGACTGCGGCGGCGCGGCGGCCGGAGCAGACGCCGGCGGCGTTTCCACCACCCTGAAACGATCCGGCGCGACATCCGACACGACGGCATCGACGCCCATCGCATCGTACCACTCGATCAGAGCCGCGAGCTCCGCCCGCCGGTCGCCGTCCGAGAGGCTCATGGCGCCCTCCGCATCCGCGCGGCGGCTTGAACCGGCGTCAAAGCGCCACCGGACTGGACGCGCCCGGTTTGCGCAATCCGCGCAGACGCCGCCTTCCGCGCCACCGCGTCAGGCTCCGATCCGGGAGAGGATTTCCGGCGACACGCGCAATGCTAGAAGCGCGCCGCCCCGGCGGCCGCGCGCCCGCACGAGATCTGCCCGCGAGGCGACACGCGCCTCGGAATGCAGCACGTGCAGGCGGCCCCGCCCGATGCGGCGCACGAGGTCGATTTCCTCGTAGCGCGGCAGGTCGCGATGGCCGCCGAGCTTGTCATAGAGCGCACGCGGCAACAGCAGCGCCTGCTCGGCAGCAGGCATCCGCAGCACCCGCGCCGCAAGCGACACACGCGCTTCGGCGACGCGAGCCGCCAGACCCATCTCGTCGAGCGCGAAGCCGAATACCGCCGCCATTTCCGTGCCCCGGCCGCTGCGTTCCGCGCGCTCGGCGAACGTGGCCGCCTCGCCATGCCACCCGCTCGACAGCACGGCACCCGGCCGCACGAACATCAGCCACGAGCCGCGCCGCCCTTCGGCAGCCCCTGCCCGCAACCGGCCGGCGAGATCGCCATTTCTTTCCAGGATATTGCAGCCGGATTCGTCGGCGACCCGCAGCGTTCCGTCGCGCGAACCGGCATCGACCACAACGACCTCACGCACGACGCCATCGGCAGCCGCGCCGACGAGCGACGCGAGCGTGTAGGCGAGGGCAACCTCGCTGTTCGATGTCGGGATGACCACGGTGATCATGGGTTTCTCATACACGCTTTCCCGTTCTGCCGCGAGTGCGAACGATCGCGTGTCGGCGCGAATGTTCTTGTTATGTTCCTTTCGATCACCTATGTTCCGGCGATGTCGGGCCCGTTGGCCCCACCACCGGGAGGTTATCCGATGGCCGCCAGAAACGTCCTCGAAAAGCCGCGCGAATCGGTCTCTGCCGGAGCGGTGCGCGCGATGCCGCGGCCGCCCGGCCCGACGGGCGACGAGCCCGATCGCTTTGGCGTCGCGGTGCTCGAAGGGCAGCGGCGCGGGCGCGGCGCCGGGCTCAATCCGGAAGGGCGCTTCGAGGCCGAGCGCCGGGAGATCGTCGACGACGGCTGGCAGTCGCTGGAGGAGGCGCCGCCGGTCCGCACCGAGGTTCGGGAGGAGCGCGCGCGCTCCGCCATCACCAAGAACACCTCCCCCGATATCGGGTTCGATCGCTCTCTCAACGCCTACCGCGGCTGCGAGCACGGCTGCATCTACTGCTATGCCCGCCCCTATCATTCCTATGTCGGTCTTTCACCTGGGCTCGATTTCGAGACCAAGCTCTATGCCAAATCCAACGTCGCGGAGGTTCTGGAGCGCGAGCTGGCCGCGCCCGGCTATGTCGCGCGCACCCTCGCGCTCGGCACGGCGACGGATCCCTATCAGCCGATCGAGCGGGAAAGGCGCCTGACACGCGCCGTGCTGGAGGTGATGGAGCGCACCGGGCATCCCGTGGCGATCACGACGAAGTCGGCGCTGGTGACGCGCGACATCGACATCCTGTCCCGGCTCGCCGCGCGCGGACTGGCCAAGGTCGCGCTTTCCGTGACGACCCTCGACCGGCGGCTGGCGCGCTCGATGGAGCCGCGCGCCTCCACGCCGGAGAAGCGGCTCGATGCGATCCGCCAGCTGACCGAGGCCGGCGTGCCGACAGCAGTGATGGTGGCCCCGGTCATTCCGGCGCTGAACGATTCGGAGGTCGAGCGCATCCTCGACGCCGCCAAGGCCGCGGGGGCGGACGAAGCGGGCTATGTGCTGCTGCGCCTGCCGCTGGAAGTCTCCGAGCTGTTCAAGGACTGGCTGGTGCGCGAGTATCCTGACCGCTTTCGCCATGTCATGTCCATCGTCCGGGCGATGCGTGACGGCAAGGACTATGATGCGACCTTCGGCAAGCGCATGACCGGCGAAGGGCCCTATGCGTGGACGCTCGGACGGCGCTTCGAGCTTGCCTGCAAGCGCCTCGGCCTCAACGCGCGGCGGATGCGGCTGCGCGGCGACCTGTTCGAACCTCCGGTGCCGCAGGGTGCGCAGCTCAGCCTGTTCTGAACACCGGAAAGCCACCCGATCCGCGAATCCGCCCCCCCTCCCCGCGCAGTGGGCGCGGGACGATCCTGCCATGGAGTTTGTCATGATGCCGCCCACCCTTCCCCGGATCACCGCCATCACCCTCGGTGTGCGCGATCTCGCGATGTCGGCGGCGTTCTATGACCGGCTTGGATGGCGTCGCTCGTCCGAGAGCGTCGAAGGCGCGGTGGTGTTCTATCCGTCTGGCGGCGCGGTGTTCGCCCTGTTCGGGCGCGAGGCTCTTGCCGAGGACGCGGGTTTGCCGCGGGAGGCTGCCACTGTGCCCGTTCCGTTCAGCGGCTTCTCGCTCGCGAGAAACCTGCCGGACAGGGAAGCCGTAGACCGCGAACTCGCGAAGGCCGCCGAAGCGGGCGGCAGCATCGTCAAGGCCGCGCACGACACCTTCTGGGGCGGCTATTCCGGCTATTTCGCCGACCCGGACGGTCATCTTTGGGAAATCGCGTGGAATCCGTTCTGGCCGCTCGATCAGGACGGCGGTGTCGTCCTGCCGCCCTGAGCGTCCGCCGGCGGATCGAAGCGCACGAGACGCCGTGACATCGGACGTGTCGGGTCGCCAGAGCATTCCCGTTCAGGCCGGAATGATCTGAACGGGGTTTGCTCAGGCCGTTGAATCGGAAGCGATGTCTTGTCGATCGGATGAGCAGGAACCCGTCGGGAAGGCGCTCTGGCAACGACCGATCGGGATGAGAATCGGGCACGGCCCCACTGTCCGCGAATGGCGATCCGATCGGCAGGATTGCGAATCGGCGGCGGCGGCGCCACCGTGGCGCCATGGCAAAGCGTGCAAAAGCGATGGCAACGACCGCCGATCTGATCGGCCTGCCGGACGGTAGCGGCGAGCCCGCGCCATTGCCGGCCGCCCGATGGCCGGACCCGGCGTTCGAGGCGCGGCTTTTCGCGCGTGCTGGCGGGCGGCTGTGCGGCGTCGATGAAGTGGGACGCGGACCTTGGGCCGGGCCGGTGGTGACCGCCGCCGTCGTGCTCGACCGTGACCGCATTCCCGACGGGCTTGCCGATTCGAAGCTGGTGTCGCCGGCCGAGCGCGAGCGGCTGTTCGCGGAGATCATCGCGACCGCCGATGTCGCCATCGGCATGGCCTCCGTCGAGCGCATCGACCGGACGGACATCCGCAAGGCGACGTTGTGGGCCATGGCGCGCGCGGTCGCCGGCTTGGCCGAACGGCCGACGCTGGCGGTTTTCGACGGGCGCGACGTGCCGCCGGGCCTTGCCTGCGCGGGCGAGGCCCTGATCGACGGTGATATGCTGTCCCAGTCGATCGCCGCGGCCTCGATCGTCGCCAAGGTGGCACGCGACCGATTGATGAGCGCGCTGTCGGAGAGCTTCCCGGACTACGGCTTCGAGCGCCACAAGGGCTACGGCACCGCCGCGCATCAGGCGGCGCTCGCCCGCTTCGGCATTACGCCGCACCATCGCCGCAGCTTCGCGCCGATCCGCAAACTGCTGTGACGCCTTGCGCCTGAGCCTTCGGCGCGCGCCTTGCCCCGCCGTTGCCGCGCGCCCGGCCAGGCGGAATGCGCGCGATCTGCGTCAAGCGGAACGCATGCGACTTGCCGCTTCGTCTTCGTCTTGCCCTGCCCCGCCGAGCGCTTCGTCCGCGCAGACCTTCATCCGTGCCGACATTGGCATCCCGAGGGGGACAGCCGCAAAAAAGAACGGCCGGAGCGTCGTGCCGCTCCGGCCGTTCGGACTTTCAACTTGGCCGTGGACGTGCCGCTCCCCGCGAACGGGCGTCGGCACGGAACACGCAGGAACAGCTCAGATGCGCCTCAGTTCAGGCGCGCCTTGGCGGCCTGAATGCCTTCATCGATCAGGGTGTCCGCCGCAGCGCCGCCGATCCGGGTCTTGAGAACCTGGGCCGCGGCCGCGACGGCCACGTCGGCCGCCACGGAGCGGACATCGGCGATCGCTTGGGTCTCGGCCTGGGCGATCTTCTGCTCGGCCGTCTTGGTACGCCGGGCGATCATGTCCTCGATCGCGGCGTGGGCCTCGGCGGTGATGCGCTCGGCTTCGGAACGGGCGGTCTCGAGCACGGCCTGTGCCTCGGCCTCGGCCTCGCGGCGCTTGCGCTGGTACTCGGCCAGAACGGTCTGCGCTTCCTCGCGCAGCCGGCGGGCCTCGTCGAGCTCGCGGCGGATGTTGCTGGACCGGTCGTCGAGATAGCCGGCGACCTTGCCGGGAACCTTGATGTAGATGAACCCGGCGAACAGGATGAGGAGCGCGACGAGGGCAAAGAAGGTTGCGTCGAAATGCATGGCGGTTCCTCGCTCAGTTGCCGCTGCGCACCGCGGAGACGGCGGACGCCACCTCGGCGGGGTCGACGCTGATCGGCGCGACGCGCTCGATCACAGCGACGGCGGTATCGGTGGCGATCGTGTTCACCTCCGACAGCGCACGCTGCTTGATGGTCTCGATCCGGGCTTCCGCCTCGGAAAGCTTGGCGGCAAGGTCGGCCTCGACCTCTGCGCGCTTGGCGGCGAGTTCCGCCGCGGCCGTGGTGCGGCGCTCCTCGGCGAGTGCGGTCGCATGCCGGCGGGCCGCCTTCAGCTCGGCCTCGTAGGCCGCGATGACGGCATCGGTTTCCTCACGCAGGCGATCGGCCTCGGCGAGATCGCCGACGATGCGGTCGCGACGCTCTTCGAGGATTGTGCCGATCCGCGGCGCGATGGACCGCTTCATGATCAGGAAGAGCGCGCCGAAGGTGATGGCGAGCCAGAACAGCTGCGAGGGGAAGGCAGCCGGCTCGAAGGGCGGAAAAGCGTTCTTGCTTCCCGGAACCTCGGTGTGACCGGTCGTATGAGCCGTGTCACCATGCCCCGCGCCGGTCTGGGTCGCGTCCATTTCGGTGGTGGCTCCGTGGCCTTCCGCTCCGCTCGTGGCGTCGCTTTCCATCGGTTTCTCCCAGCGCATTCAACCAAGGCACCGAAGCGCCCGTGGAGCGACCGCGTCCGTGAGGCCGTAGCCTGACACGGTCGCGGACCGCCGGATTGATAAAGGCGATCCCAAGCCGGGCCTGCGTGCCCAGCGCGGCACGCAGGCCCTGTCGCGGATCGCCGTCTTCCGGCCCTTTCGCCGTTGCGC
>JAEZMP010000170.1 GCA_023442215.1 Pseudomonadota bacterium | reverse complement strand
TTCGGCGGGATGCGGGCCATCGTGGCGATGGTCGCCTCGATCTCCTTCGCGCCGATGGTGCGCTTGCGGCGCGATTCCGGCAGCAGCATCTGCGAGGCGCCGGTCTCGTCGATCACGTCGATCGCCTTGTCCGGCAGCTTGCGGTCGTTGATGTGCCGGGCCGACAGTTCCACCGCCGTCTTGATGGCGTCGGCGGTGTACCGCACCCCGTGATATTCCTCGAAATAGGGCTTGAGCCCCTTCAGGATCTCGATCGCATCCGGGATCGACGGCTCGTTGACGTCGATCTTCTGGAAGCGGCGCACCAGGGCGCGATCCTTCTCGAAGAACTGGCGATATTCCTTGTACGTGGTCGAGCCCATGCAGCGGATCTGCCCGGAGGCCAGAGCCGGCTTCAGAAGGTTCGATGCGTCCATCGCGCCGCCGGAGGTGGCGCCGGCGCCGATCACCGTGTGGATCTCGTCGATGAAGATGATCGCACCCGGATAGTCCTCGATCTCCTTCACGACCTGCTTCAGCCGCTCCTCGAAGTCGCCGCGGTAGCGGGTTCCGGCCAGCAGCGCACCCATGTCGAGCGCGAAGATGGTGGCATCCGCCAGCACCTCGGGCACCTCGCCGTTGATGATGCGGCGCGCCAGGCCCTCGGCGATCGCCGTCTTTCCGACGCCCGGATCGCCGACATAGAGCGGGTTGTTCTTCTGGCGGCGGCACAGCACCTGGATCGTGCGCTTGATTTCCTCCGCGCGGCCGATCAGGGGATCGATCCGCCCCTTCTTGGCCTTCTCGTTGAGGTTCACGCAGTAGGCTTCGAGCGCATCGGTCTTGCGCTTCTGCCGCTCGGCGCTGCCGGAAGGAGTCTCACTTCCGCTGGCAGCTTCCTCCTCCGCACCACGCGGGCTGCGCTGGTCGGCCATGCCGGCGCGCTTGGCGATGCCGTGGCTGATGTAGTTCACGGCGTCATAGCGCGTCATGTCCTGCTCCTGCAGAAAGTACGCGGCGTGGCTTTCGCGCTCCGCGAAGATCGCGACGAGCACATTAGCTCCGGTCACCTCCTCACGGCCGGAGGACTGAACGTGGATCACGGCACGCTGGATGACGCGCTGGAACCCGGCTGTGGGCTTGGCATCCTCCGTTCCGTCGGAGACGAGGTTGTCGAGTTCGGTATCGACATATTCCACGAGATCGCGGCGAAGCTTTTCGAGGTCGACATTGCAGGCGCGCATGACAGCGGCTGCATCCTGATCGCCGATCAGAGCGAGGAGCAGATGTTCGAGGGTTGCGTATTCCTGATGCCGCTCGTTTGCGAAAGCGAGGGCCTGATGGAGCGCCTTCTCGAGACTACGAGAGAATGATGGCACGTGACCTCCTCACTTCTTTTCCATGACACATTGCAACGGATGCTGATGCTTGCGCGCGAAATCCATGACCTGCGTGACTTTGGTCTCCGCTACTTCGTAGGTGTAGATGCCGCACTCCCCGACACCATGATGATGAACATGGAGCATGATGCGGGTCGCTTCTTCGCGGTTCTTCTGGAAAAACCGCTCCACCACCTCGATGACGAATTCCATCGGGGTGTAATCGTCGTTTAACAAAAGCACGCGATAGAGATTCGGGCGCTTGGTCTGGGTGCGTGTCCGCGTGACGACGGAGGTTCCATTGTCGCCCTCGTCGCCGCCGTTCCGCCCGTCGTCGTTCGGCCCCATGGTCGGTTCAAGCCGCATCGCCGTTCGCACGTTCCTTGTCGGCACGGTCGGGCTCGAGCGCCCTGCATGCCTGCCGTAATCCTGAATGATCGCCGGCGGACAGGTTGCCCAGCCGTCGGCGCGGCACGTATCGGACGTTCCGTCGTATCGATAGACCGTCCCGCTTGCACCGGACTGACCACGAGATCGCAGTTCTTCCGGCACCTTTCGGGCCCCGGCTCTACCCGCTCGATCGAGCCGGCGGCGCCGCGACGCTCCATCATGTAGGCTCTCCGACGGATATTGTAAGACGAACTCCGCAGTGCGCAACGCGGCTAGCAACCATGCACCCGCGATGGGGCAAAATTTTTGCTTCACCGGCAATGTCCGCCGTCGACCGGGAGCGGCATCGAAAGAAGGCCCATGAACGAACAAAGCCCGACCGCGCGAGCGGCCGGGCTTCATGAGGTTCGCGGCAGCGACCTTGAGGGTCGCTTTCAGACCGGTCAGGCCACCGATCAGGCCTTGGGGGCAGCGGCCTTGCCGAGCGCGCCCTCGTAGGGCTTCACGGCTTCCTTCGCGAGGTCCACATAAAGCTCGCCGAGCTTGGTCATTTCCGCGACGAGCCCTTCGTAGCTCGAGCGGGCGAAGGCCGTCTGGATCTCCAGCGCCTTGTCCATGGTGCGCGCACCGAAGAGCTTCTCGGCGGTCGCCGCGCTCTCCTCGTAGCTCTTCTTCGAATAGTCGGCGATTTCCACGGCGATCGCCTGCAGGCCCTTGTTGTAGGCCCCGACGCTCTTCACGACCGTGTCGAGCTGATCTTTCTGAAAGCGCTGAAAATCTTCGAAGCCGTAGCTCATTGTACGCGTCCCTTGCATCTCGTCGACATGGTGCGCTTCGCAAGCCATGCATCATTTCCTATGACGGGAAATATATGCACTGCACAAAATTCTGTCAACCGCCATTTTGCACCGCAGCATAGTCAACAAATCAGATTGCAATGCCGGAGCCATTTTTACGGTCCGCTAACCGCTCCCCGATAGCGTTCCCGAAAGGAACGGCGATTTCGCGCCACGCGCCGCATTGAGATCGCATTTTCCAGTGCCCAGTCACTCTCCGGTCAGGGCTCCGAGCGTTAAGGACGGCGATATGGCAGATCACGGCATTTCCCTCGGAACCCGGCCGGCGGCGGGATCGACCGGCCTCTTTCGGGGCGTCATGCGATTTGCGCGGGCGGCCACGTTCGTGGCGACGTTCGGCCTTGCAGCGGCGGCCACGACGGTTTCCGGCGGAACGGCCAAGGCGGCTGCGTCCGAGCGCTATGCCGCAATGGTGGTCGATGCCGCGACCGGCCGGACACTGTTCTCCAAGAACGCCGACGCCCCGCGCCATCCCGCCTCGCTCACCAAGATCATGACGGCCTACATCCTGTTCGAGGAGCTCTCCTCCGGGCGGATGACGATGGATACCCCGCTGCGCGTAACGGCCTACGCCGCGTCGCAGGCACCGTCCAAGCTCGGCGTGCGCCCTGGCACGACCGTGAAGGTGCGCGACGCGATGCTCGCGCTGATGACACGCTCGGCGAACGACTGCGCCGTCGTGATCGCCGAGAACATCTCCGGCAGCGAGTCCGCATTCGCCAAGCGCATGACCGCGACCGCGCGCCGCCTCGGGATGCGCAACACGATCTATTTGAACGCAAACGGCCTGCCGAATCCGGGTCAGATCACGACGGCGCGTGACCTCGCGGTGCTCGGCCTCGCGATCCAGCGCCAGTTCCCGACCTACTATCGCTATTTCTCGACGCGCAGCTTCGTCTACAAGGGCCAGACGATCTCCAACCACAACCGTCTGATGAGCCAGATGGCGGGTATCGACGGTATCAAGACCGGCTATATCCGCGCTTCCGGCTTCAACCTCGTCAGTTCGATCAAGCGCGGAAACAAGCGCCTTGTGGCGGTGGTCATGGGCGGCGCTTCCGCCCGTGCGCGCGACGCGCACATGGCCGACCTGCTCAACAAGTACCTGCCGATGGCTCAGCCGATGCAGAGCGATGTCGTCGTCGCCACTGTGCAGGGCACGGTTCCGGGCGACGTCGGCACCGCGCCGGCGGCCTCCCAGCCGATCGCGCTCGCAAGCGCCGCCGGCAATGCGCGCGCGCCAAAGCTCGCCGCGGAAGCCGCCATCGCCGCGACCACACCCCAGATCCCCGATGTCCCGGCTCTGCCGGCCCTCGCCAGCCGGCCGGAACCGGTTGTCGCCGAAGTGGCGGCCGTTTCCGTGCCCGATGTCGTCCTGCCGCCGTCGATGCCCGAGCGCCCGGCCTCCCAGCCGGCCGTCGTCGCGTCGGCGGAGCCGGCCAAGCAGGCCGAGCCCGCTCCCGTTCCGGTCCCGGTGGTCGGTTATGCCGACGAAAGCCAGGGCGAAGGCGCTCTCGATGCGATCGGCCAGATCGCGCAGGGCGATGCCGACGAGGAGCCCGCTGCCGCATCGAATTCCGATGGCGCCCGCATCGTCGCCGTCCGCTCGATCGGCAACTCGAAGGCTGTCCAGACCGCCTCTGTCCGCAGCCCGGACAACAGCACCGACGCCAGCTATGCCGACGACCCGATCGGGGCGCAGGTCGCTCTTGCCGAAGCGGCCAATGCCGAGGTCGCATCGACCCAGTTCGCAGGCACGCCGTTCGCGAAGGGTTCGCTCGACGCGGCCGCGGTCCGCAAGCTGATCAAGGCCCGCCAGGGCGTGATGGTGGCCAGCGCGGCCCAGGCGACCCGGATCTCCTCCGACGCTGTTGCGCCTGCCGCCGAGGTCGCCCGCAAGGCGGAAACGCCGAGCGAGGAGGCCGCGCAGCCTGCCCCAACGGGCTGGCAGATCCAGATTGGCGCCGTGCCCACCGCGAAGGCCGCCAAGACCTTCCTGGCCGACGCCCGCAAGAAGGGCGGCAAGACGCTGGCGGGCGCGGAGCCCTATACCGAAGCCGTCCACAAGGGAGGCGCCACGCTCTATCGCGCGCGTTTCGTCGGTTTCAGCGATGAGAAGTCTGCGCAGCGGGCGTGCGCCCAGCTCAAGAAGCAGTCCTACGCCTGCATGGCGTTCCGCAAGTAAAGACACGTGAACGAAGGGGGGCGACCGTCATGAGTGGACCTTCGCTGAGCGGGCCCGCGGATGCACTTTCAGCCGAGCAGGCGGTCCTTGGCCTGATTCAGGCGCGCAGCCAGCGCGGCCGTGCCGCCAACGTCGGGATGGACCCGCTTCATGAGCGTCCGGTGCGCCGTGCGGATCTCGGCCTCGGTCGCGCCGGGCTGAAGACCAAGCGTCTCATAGGCCTCCTCTATGCTCATGCCGCCCGCGGTCGCCGCTCCGCGCTGCCGCGCTGCCGGGTCGTCGTGGAAGTCCTGACGCCAGCCGGGCTGCCTGCGGTCGAGATAAGTTTCGAGTAGCGCCCGGCTTTCGCCGTCACGCGCCAGCGAGCGCCACAGCAGCGCAAGTTCGGAGAGCGACAGCGATTGAAGCGCCTGACCGCCGTAGGGCCCGGAGCGCACTCGCCCGCTGATCTGGCCGGTGCGGTGATCGAGCTGCATGGCCAGCATATCGGTTTCGACGGTCGAGAGCGCCGGCCCGCCGCCTCCGGGCGGTATGCCCCCACCCAGTCCACCGGCAGGCCCTCCCAGGTTCCCGAACGGATTGCGCCGTCCAAGGATCGTCTGGAGATGGGATCCGTAGCCGAGCAGGGACAGCCCGAAGGCGCCCACCGGCAATCCGGCTTCCCAGCGCCCCGTTAGCGTCAACCAGAGACCGACGCCGATAAGCGCGACGCCCCCGGCCTGGCGGCCAAGCTTCGCCAGCGCCGCCGGGTTGGTCTTCACGATTCCGCGGCCGGCTAGCACCAGCAGCAGGAGCACGGCGATCCCGAGGATCAAGGCCATTCTGTCGTTCCCAAATCCGGCTTCGTCTCTCGGCTCCGCGATGGTCCGTTCGGCTCGGAACCTGCTCAGCCCGCAGCGCCCGGAGCTGCGGCCCGGCCGCGTCGGCACCGGGAGCCAAATGTCGATGCGACGGCGGCTAGATTCCCGGCGCCGTCTCACAAACGTGTCTCAGGTTCGATAGAGCATGACACGGGAAAGCGCGAGGCGGTTTCAGCGCACGGCTGCTTGAGCCGGCCCTTCACGTTCCTCCGGGGGAGGCTACCCCATACGACCGATGAGGGCGGCGGCGGCCGGTTCGCCTGAGCGCTGCAAGGCCTCGAGCGCGGCGCGGCCGCCGGACGCATAAGCGGCGACGGCCCGCAGCAACCGCGCGAGATCATGCGCCGATCCCGCTCCGAAGCGGACGTGGGCGCCCCCCGTCAGTCGGGCGATCTCCGCGAACACCCCTCCTGCGGAGGGGTCGGCTCCTTCCTGGAAGAGGAATGTCGGCACGCCGAGAAGGCCGAGTTCGCCAGCCGGTTCCAGAAGGCTTGCCGGTCTTTCCTCCATGCAGTCGCCAACGAAGATCAGTGCGCGCACGGGGGCCTTGCGCGCCTCGGCGACGGCGTGGCGCAACACCCGGGCTATCTGGGTCTGCCCGCCGCGGCAGTCGATTCGCGTCATGAGACCGGCGAGCATTCGTGCATCGGCTACCCAGCGGCTTGCCGCGCACTCGCGTTCGCCGCGAAAATAGACGAGTTGCACGTCGAGGCCGCCAAGGCGCGAGGCCTCCGTGAACATCTCGGCCTGAACAGCGCACGCCAGATCCCAGGTCGGCTGGCGGCTCATGGTGGCGTCGAGCGCGAACATCAACCGTGCGCGCGTTCCGGCTGCAAGCGGCTGCGTGCGCGCCGCGGCATCCAGGAATGCCGAAATGTCGGGGCGTGCAGGGAGGCGGCCGCTGTCGCCACCGTCCCGGCCGCCGGAGTTTTCCCGCGCCATGGCTTCCTCCTCAGCGAAGCATCCGTGCCGGCCGGGCCTCGATCGCGGCCGGGCCCTGCGCCCGATAGGTTCGCACCCAACAAGCCTTGCGATTGCCGCACCGGACGCAACCGTTAGCGGCATCAGCCGTTTCGCCGAGCCTCACAGCAATCCAAGTTCGGCGAGTTCGGCACGCAGCTCAGGCGGAAGTTCGTCGCCTTCGGACGCAATAGCCGCCACATCCCGGGGGGCATCCTTCGGTTCCAGATATCGCCATCCCTGGAAGGGCCGGCGTGGCTGGCGTGCCGTCTCCACGAGGTCTCGGTCGAGCACGATATCGCAACGGCCGATGCCGTCCGCTCCCTTGAACGGACGGATGTCGAGGATGCGCTGACGCACCTGAACGGCGCCCTTGATCACCCAATAGAGCGAGCCCCCGTCGAGGATTTCGTCGCCCCGCTTCGGCACCATGCGCGTGGTGTGAGCGTGCTCGGGAACCCGGCCGGCGGCGAGCTGCTGGGCGCCGCGTTCCGCTATCCAGTCCCGCAGGTCGGCCACGGATTCCGCGCCGACGCAAAGCTTCACGAGATGCAATGTCATGCTGGAACGGTGTAACGGCCGGCGGGCCGCGTCAACAAGCCCGAGGCCGGCGAGACGGGGATAAACCGGTCAGAAGCCGAGGGCACGCTGGTAGCCGTCCTTCGAGTAAATTGCGAGCAAATCCCGGCAAGGGGCTATGCGCACGCCCGGAAGATAGGGAATGCGGCGCTTGTTCGCCTTCTGAAGGACGTCCGCGGTCTCCTTGCAGACGAGCAGACGAAGTTCGGGATGGGCGCGCTTGGCCGCGATGTAATCGCGCTGGGCCGTCGTCGAGCCCGGGATGGCGAGCAGGATTCCCCTGCCCGTCAGCGCGATCTCGAACACCCTCCCCTTGCCGGATCCGGCAGCCAGAAAGTCACCGCCGGCCTTCAGGGCATTGGAGAACTTGATCGGGTCGTGCTGGCCGATGAGGATGTAGACTTTGTCGCCCGGCCGGCTCGATGGCGCCTCGGCCGGCGCCTTCGATGTCGCAATGGCAGCGCTGGGCACGGCGAAGGCGGCGATCGCGAGCGCGGCGATCGAGATGAGCGCCCGCCCGAGAGGCGGCGCCGGTATGCGCCGGGCGACGCCTGCAGCCATGGTCTCAGTCCTCCAGGAAATCGGCACAGCGCGGAACGTCGCCCGAGCTGCCCCATGGCATGATCGGCACCGACGAGGTGGAATTCTTGGGGCTGCCTTCGATCAGCTTATCCGAATAGACCATGTAGACGAGCACGTTGCGCTCCTTGTCGCAACCGCGGACGATGCGCATCTTCTTGAAGAACAGCGAACGGCTGCGGCGGAACATCTCGTCGCCCTGCTCGAACTTGCCCTTGAAGCTGATAGGGCCGATCTGCCGGCAGGCCAGCGAGATGTCGGACACCTCCTCCGCCACACCGAACATACCCGCGACGCCCCCTTTTTCGGGCACCGTGAAATGGCAGGCGACGCCGCTTACGAGAGGATCGTCAATGCCGTAGACCGCCAGCTTGTCGTCCGGCGTCAAGAATTTCCAGACCGTCGATTTCCGGAAAATCAGGTTCGGCTCGTCGGCCGCCGCCGCCGGTGCCGGGGCCAAGGCCATCAACGCAAGCACGAGCGCGCCAGTCGCGGCGCAGCCGCCGAGAAAGGTTGAAAGGGACGGAAACGGCTTCATGTTGGCTCCGGACCGATCGGGGAAAGCGCCCTGATATGGGAAGCCGGACCGGAATTGCGAAGCCCGGCGGAGAGCGAAGCCACTCGCCCGGTTCGCTCCGCGGCTTACTCGGCGGCGAGCTTGTGGAAACCGCGACTTTCGGCGTCGCCGTTCAGCGCCGCCACCACGTTGTCGTAGAACTGGCGGCTGCTGGCTTCCCAGCTGAAATTAAGCGCGAACTCGCGCGCGCGCTGCCGGGAGATATCGAGCGCCGCAAGCGAGGCCGCCCGCAGATCGTTATCGAGCACACCCGGACCGTTGCGCCCGATCACGTCGAGCGGGCCGGTGACCGGATAGGCCGCAACGGGCACGCCGGAGGCCAACGCTTCGAGCAGCACGTTGCCGAAGGTGTCGGTCAGGCTCGGGAACACGAAGGCATCGAGCGAGGCGAAATGGTTCGCGAGATCCTCGCCGACCTTCGCGCCGAGGAAATGGGTATCCGGAAAGCGCCGGCGCATTTCATCGAGTGAAGGGCCGCCGCCGATCACCACCTTCGAGCCCGGCAGGTCGAGGTTGAGGAACGCCTCGATGTTCTTTTCCACCGAAACGCGGCCGACATAACCGAAGATCGGCCGCGGCAGGTCGAGCACGTGCGGACGGTCCGGGTTGAACTGGACGTGATCCACGCCCCGGTCCCAGCGCATCAGGTGAAGGAACCCGCGGGCGGAAAGATCGGCCTCCAGCGACGGCGTCGCGATCATGCAGCCGGCGGCGGCATTGTGAAACCGGCGCATCCACGCGTAGGTCCACTTCAGCGGCACCGGCACGCGCGCGCGCAGATATTCCGGAAAGCGGGTGTGATAGCTGGTGGTGAAACGCTGGCCGGTCGCGATGCAGAACCGCCGTGCGAGGATGCCGAGCGGCCCCTCCGTCGCGATATGGACCGCGTCGACCTGCGCCCTGGCGATGGCGCGGTGAACGCTCGCGGGCCGGGTGACCGAAAGGCGGATTTCAGGGTAAGTCGGGCACGGCAGGGTGCGGTAGTCGGCCGGCGTCAGCGTGACGGACTCCACGCCGAAAGCGGCGAGGTCGGCCATGGTGCGTTCCATGGTGCGGACCACACCGTTGATCTGCGGATGCCAGGCATCCGATACGACCATCAGTCGCTTCATGCGTCGGCACGCTCGCGTGGTGCTGGCAGGCGGGATTGCCCGGAGCGGCCGGTAGCACGGCTCGTCCACCGGATCAACTCGAACCGGCCGTCGTGGGTCTCCACGATAGCGGTGCAACTTTCGACCCAGTCGCCGGTGTTGATATAGCGGATGCCGAACCGATCGTGGATCGTGGCATGGTGGATGTGGCCGCAGATGACGCCGTCCACGCCGTTGCGGCGTGCCTCGCTCGACAGGGCGTCTTCAAATTTGCCGATGAAGTTCACGGCATTCTTGACCTTCAGCTTCGCCCAGGCCGACAGGGACCAGTAGGTCAAACCGAGGCGGCGGCGAATCACATTTACCCAAGTATTGACCACCAATGCTGTTGTGTACGCCCAATCGCCCAGGAACGCGAGCCATTTGGCGTGACGGACGACCACGTCGAACTGGTCACCGTGAATGACGAGATAGCGCCGCCCGTCGGCCGCGACGTGCACGGCGGTATCCGCGACCTCCACGCCACCGAAATGGCTGCCGAGATAGTCGCGCAGGAACTCGTCGTGGTTTCCCGGCAGGTAGACGATGCGCGCGCCCTTGCGCCCCTTGCGCAGCAGCTTCTGGATCACATCGTTGTGTGCCTGCGGCCAGTGCCATGCACGGCGAAGGCGCCAGCCGTCGACGATGTCGCCGACGAGATAGATCGTCTCGGCATCGTGGACGCGCAGGAAATCGAGCAGGATCTCGGCCTGGCAGCCGCGCGTGCCGAGATGAATGTCGGAAAGGAACAGCGCGCGATAATGCCGGTGCGAACCGGCATCCTCGCCGTCGTGCCCCAACGCGCCGGCCTCGTTGAAGAAGCGTTCCACCATGATGCCGTCTCCGCCGCCCGGAACCAACCGGAGTGGCAGCCGGCCCTCACCGGCCGCACGGCCAAGAGAAGCGCCGGGCGCCTGCGGATCAGGAACGCGATTCCGATCTCAAACGTGTGACGACGACCGGCTTGACAGCCGCAGCAGAGGCCACAGCGCATGGAAATGATGCACCGGCCCGTGACCGGCGCCGATCTGCAACAGGTCGGCAGCACGGATCGCAGCGGTCAGGTAGTCCTTCGCCATGGCGACCGCTTCGCCAAGCGGCAGGCCATGGGCCAGGCCGGCCGTGATCGCCGATGACAGGGTGCAGCCGGTTCCGTGGGTGTTGGTGGTGGCATGGCGGGGCGCGCGACACCAGCGGGGTGCGTCATCCCGGGTGAGGAGAACGTCGGCGCTTTCCGCGCCGCCGGCGTGGCCGCCCTTCATCAGCACGGCGCCGGCACCGAGCGCCATGAGCCTTTCACCTTGCCGGATCATCTCGCTCTCGGTTTCGGCGACCGGCCGGTCGGAAAGCCGCGCCGCCTCCGGCAAATTCGGCGTGAGCAGGAAGGCGCGCGGAACCAGCGCCTCGCTGAGAACGGAAACCGCTTCCGGGACGAGCAGCGAGTCCCCCGAGGCCGCCACCATGACAGGATCGACCACCACCGGCCCGGCGTCATGCGCGTCGAGTCCCTCGGCGATGGTGCGGATGACGTCGGCACGCGAGACCATGCCGATCTTCACCGCCCGCACATCGAGGTCGGAGAACACGGCATCCATCTGCGCCCGCACGAAGGTTGGCGGGACGTCGTGGACGGCGGACACGCCGAGGGTGTTCTGCGCGGTCAGCGCGGTGATCACGCTGGCGCCATAGACGCCGAGCGCCGAAAAGGTCTTGAGATCGGCCTGGATTCCGGCGCCGCCGCCGGAATCGGAGCCCGCGATCGTCAACGCGATGGGAGGCGCCTTCGCCGGAGACGCCGTCACGACTGGCCCTCCGCCGCGAGTGCGCGGTCCACGACGAGCCGAAGGGTTCGCGCCGCCATCCACGGATCGGGCGCCGCGCCGATGGCGGAGATGACCGCAACCCCGTCGACGCCGGCCGAGACGACGGCGGCCGCGTTGTCGGCATGAATCCCGGAGATCGCGCCGACCGGCACCTTGGGATCGAACCGGCGGATGTCCTCCGCGATGCGGCGCAGTCCGTCGATTCCGACCGGCGGCTCCGCATCCGGCTTGCTGCCCGTGCGAAACACGCAACCGATGCAGACATAGTCGACGGCCTCGTAGGCCGCCTCGCGCGCTTCCGCGACGCTGCCGATGCTGAGGCCGATGATCGCGTCCGGCCCCATCAGCCGCCGTGCGTCCCGGGCGGACATGTCGTCGAGGCCGACATGAGACCCATCCGCGCCCGCCGCAAGCGCGACGTCCACCCGATCGTTGATCACGAGCGGAACGCCGGTGCCGTCCAGTGCCGCCTTCAGCGCGCGGGCATTGGCAATCATCTCGCGGGTGGAGCCGTGCTTGTCGCGGTACTGCACCAGCGTCGCGCCGCCGGCGACGGCGGCCTTCGCGACGTCGACCAG
>JAEZMP010000162.1 GCA_023442215.1 Pseudomonadota bacterium | reverse complement strand
CGCCATCGCCGACGCGCTGCCGACCGCGAACCTCGCCGCGGTGGCGCTGGCGGCGGGCGTGATCGTCGCCATCCTCGCGCTGCGGCGCTGGAGGCCGAAGGTGCCGAGCCTGCTCGTCGCCGTGGCGCTCGCATCCGTCGCAGCCTGGGGGCTCGGGCTGCCGGTCGAGACCATCGGCACGAAATTCGGGGGCATCCCGAACACGCTGCCGGCGCCGCGGCTGCCGGAAATCTCGCTCGACCGCATCCTGACGCTGCTGCCGACGGCGCTGTCGTTCGCGCTGCTCGGCAGCATCGAAAGCCTGCTGTCGGCCGTGGTCGCCGACGGCATGACCGGGCGCCGCCACCGCTCGAACTGCGAACTCGTCGCGCAGGGCGTCGCCAACATCGCCTCCGGCCTGTTCGGCGGCTTCTGCGTGACCGGCACCATCGCCCGCACCGCCACCAACGTGCGCTCCGGCGCGCGCGGGCCGGTGGCGGGCATGCTGCATGCGGTGTTCCTGCTGGCGTTCATGGTCGTGGCGGCGCCGCTCGCCTCCTATATCCCGCTCGCCGCGCTCGCGGGCGTGCTCGCGGTCGTCGCCTGGAACATGGCGGAGAAGCATGCCTTCGCCACGCTGGTGCGGGCCTCGCGGGGCGACGCGGTCGTGCTGCTCGCCACCTTCCTGCTCACGGTGTTCCGCGACCTCACCGAAGGCATTCTCGTGGGCTTCGGCCTCGGCGTGCTCCTGTTCCTGCACCGCATGGCGGGCGCAGTGCAGATCGCGACCGACCGGCCGCTGATCGCGCCGGACAGGGCCGACGACGCCGACAGCCGCGGCGCCTACGACGCCACGGCGGCGACCGACACGGACGTGGTCGTGTACCGCATCTCCGGCGCGTTCTTCTTCGGCGCGGCGGCGACGGTGGGCGCGGCGCTCGACCGGTTCGACGACAATCCGCGCGCGGTCATCGTCGACATCTCGGCCGTGCCGGTGATCGATTCGACGGCCGCCGCGACCGTGGAAGGCTTCGTCCGCAAGTCCGAGCGGCGTGGCGCGCTGGTCTACATCTCCGGCGCCAGTCCGGCCGTCCGCCGCGTGCTGCTGCTGCACCATGTGCGGCCGCCGAAGGTGCATTTCCGCCCCTCGGCGGAGGATGCCGTGGTCTCGGCGCGCCGGGCGCTCGCGGGCGCCAGCGACCGGGAGGAGGCGCCGCCGGCAAGCGCGGCGTGAGCGGAACGCGGGTTCACTCGAGGCGCGTTAAGCTCGCCAAACGAAAGACATTGGGGATAAAACCGCGCGTTGCGAAGCGTAAAAGCGAAATTTGTAAGTGGTCGTATAATTGACATCGAACCTTCAAGCAGGCGTGATAGCGACGGCCGGACCGAGAAGCCGGCGGGCCTTCCACCGCGCGCAGATCTGCCACGAAGGGGTTTATCCTTATGAAGTCATCCTGGATTCGCATGACGTCCGTCTCCGTCCTCGCGATGTGGGCGGGAACCGGCCTCGCCGCCGCCGAGCCGTCGGCCGAACTGATTGCCGCCGCGAAGAAGGAAGGCCAGCTCACCACCATCGCCCTGCCCCATGACTGGTGCGGCTACGGTGCCGTGATCGACGGCTTCAAGGCGAAGTACGGCCTGACGATCAACGAGCTGAACCCCGACGCCGGCTCGGGCGACGAGGTCGAGGCCATCAAGGCGAACAAGGGCAACACCGGCCCGCAGGCGCCCGACGTGATCGACGTCGGCCTGTCGTTCGGCCCGTCCGCGAAGGCCGAGGGCCTGCTGCAGCCCTACAAGGTCTCGACCTGGGACTCGATCCCGGACAGCGCGAAGGACGCGGAAGGCTACTGGTACGGCGACTATTACGGCGTGCTGGCCTTCGAGGTGAACAAGGACATCGTCACCGACGTCCCGACCGACTGGGCCGATCTGCTGAAGCCCGACTACAAGAACGCCGTCGCCCTCGCCGGCGACCCGCGCACCGCCAACCAGGCCATCCAGGGCGTGTTCGCGGCCGGCCTTTCCAGCGCCGGCGGCGACGTGAGCAAGGCGGGCGAAGCCGGCCTGAAGTTCTTCTCCGACCTCAACAAGGCCGGCAACTTCGTTCCGGTGATCGGCAAGGCCGCCTCGCTCGCCCAGGGCGCCACCCCGATCATCATCCGCTGGGACTACAACGCCCTCGCCGACCGCGACACCCTGAACGGCAACCCGGCCGTCGAGGTCGTGGTGCCGAAGACCGGTGTCGTCGCCGGCGTCTACGTGCAGGCGATCAGCGCCTACGCCCCGCACCCGAACGCCGCCAAGCTTTGGATGGAATATCTCTATTCCGACGAAGGCCAGCTCGCGTGGCTGAAGGGCTACTGCCACCCGATCCGCTTCAACGATCTCGCCAAGAACGGCAAGATCCCGGCGGACCTGCTCGCCAAGATGCCGCCGGCCGCCGCCTACGAGAAGGCCGTGTTCCCGACGCTCGAAGAGCAGAAGCAGTACAGCGGCGTGATCACCAAGCAGTGGGATACCGCTGTCGGCGCCAGCGTTCAGTAATCGGACGACCCGACCGGCGGGCGGCTTCGGCCGTCCGCCGGTTCTTCTTCGTGCAGCGTTCGCATGCGGCAAGCCCTTTCCGCATCGCGGGCGATAGCCGCCGTGCGCCTCCCCCGCATGACCGCTATCGCCCGACCGGCATATCGTCCGCGGAATCCCGCTCAGGGCCGGACATTTCTTGCCGGGGATTTTCCTGCAGAAGACTTCGCCTGCGGCTTGCAGACACTGGACAGGAACGCCCCGTTACGGGAACCTGAGCCGACGAACTATCACCTTCCCGGTTGCCTGCCCGACCGCCGTTCGTATCCCCGACGGCAGGGCGCGCCGGAGAGCATGCCTCGGTGGACGTGCCTTCCTTCGCGTGAGTTCCCTTTCCGCAAGATCTTCGGTGGCCGCCCCTTGAGCGCGCCCCATTCCGGCAGGACTCGATGGCCCAGCAGAACGCGCCCCCAACCGTCGTCACGCCGATGCCC
>JAEZMP010000147.1 GCA_023442215.1 Pseudomonadota bacterium | reverse complement strand
AGATAAGGGTGTCGGAGGGTGGGGGTTGACTCGTAGCAGGCCGCGCGGCTGCTCTCTCGCCGTCGGCTTACGACCCCATTACGGTCTAAATGGCGACCGTCAACGGGTTGCGTAAGCAGTTATTTATTCGTCGGTCGTTCGGCATCTTTGGCTTGAGGCATTCAGCACGTTGTGCAGGCAGTGCCTGGTGAGCGAGTTTGATGCGTGTGACTTGTCGATAGCGACCAGTTTGTGCGACATTGGATGCCCAAAATGTAGAGCACCTCATGCTACATCGCGACTTGGATTGATGGCGAAATACGCGCGACCCCGACCTCGACCGCCTCAGGCTGCCCCCGCCTCGAAGACAATGACTGAAGCGGACCGCGATGCGCTCTCCAAGAACGCCGTCTATGTCGGCAGCCCCCATCATACGGACGTGCCGAAATACGGGCTCTCTGCGCATCCGCGATCGGGTTCATCGACGATCGTCAGCGCCGAGGAGAACGGGCTCAAAAACCCTTCCTGCGTGGTCTGCCCCCGCAAATGGGTCCGGCGCCAGCGCGACGCGACCAAGCTAGTGCAGGATGCTATCAAGGCCGGACACTTTATCCCTGAAGAGGCCGGCCAGAAACCATCCCGGCTTTGGGCGCGAGATCCGGAGGATGCGAGTATTGTGTACGAAGCGAAGTTGTCCAACCCGCCCAATGGGTATAAGGCCTACCCGTTGACGTCATTCCAAGTGGAGTTCAACTTGCCGTTCGAGTTGCCATGAGCAAGCTGAAATTTCTTAGGGACGGCTGGTTAGAGAGCGACATCGGGGACGCCGATGAGCGCGAGACTTTCACGCGTCTCAAGATCACGGCTGGAAATGCAATCGTCACTCGTGCTTTCAGTAAGCGCGGCGGAGGCGAGACGGAGGCTTTGAACGTCCCGCTTTTTCCGCTGGCCGACTTCATCGCAAAGCAATGGTGGCCGCTCTTATACGAACCTGTCCGTACCCAGCCCCAAAAAGCCTTTGCAGCCCGTCATCGGCTTGACCTTCCTATGCACGGATACGCATTCCCGGCTCTAGGCCTATGTTCCTCCGGCGACGACACCGTGATGGTCGATTGGGCGGTCATTGACAATGATCATTCACCGCTCAAATTTCTTACAAATCCGTTCAAGGAGCCGCTTCAGATATCGCGCGACGATATCGAGCCCGAGTTGATGGATCTTGTCGAGAGCGCGCTGGCCCGGTTGCAGGCGGGTTCGCGCGCGCACGCCGCATTGGCGGATAATTGGGCGCGGGTCCGGGAGACCTTGGAAAGCCCCGACCAGCTAAATTACTGCGTGGCTGCGGGCCGTCTTGGTATCGACCCTTACGACCCGAACGGCGTCGATGTGAGTCAATTTGTCGGTAACTTGCCGGAAGACCTGTTCAACGACATATCCGAAGCGAGCGACCTGTCCGGGATCGCCGAAACGGCAAAGTGGGCTGATGAGGCCCGCAAAACCCTGGACGGATGTCCGACCATCAATGTCGAGGATTTTGGTTCGCCACCGCGTGACGATCTGGATTGCTCTCCCGGCGAGCTCGGCTTCCTCGCTGCCAGAATGCTGCGGCGTCGGCTGGGCTTGCCTGACAATGATCCCAAACGGGCGACAGCAGCTATCCTCGGCGAGGCGGACTCCAGCTCTGGTGTGCTGACTAGAACAGGGCCCCACCAAATGATGGGGCTGACGCACCGCACGAACGGCATAGCCCATATCGGAACCATCGCAGCCTCTGCGCGGCAGCGTCATTTCAGGGCATGCTCCGCCACTTACATCGCATGGTGTTCAGACCCAGGCGATTTGCGCGCGGGTACCGTTGCTCAGACGCGCCGCCAACAGGCGAGCCGCGCATTCGCCGCCGAACTGGTTGCGCCGATCACCTATTTGTTCGAGCGAGGTGGAAGATCGGGCTTCACGGAAGAAGACATCGAGCAGGAGGCGGGCAAGCTCATTGCTCCGCACGATACTGTTATGTGGCAGGCGTGGCGCGCCGGCGTGCCTCTTCTCGACGTCGAGCCGCGAGCGCCTCGACGCAATTCGTTCTTCGATGCCGTCTCGACCGACGTGGGCTGACGTCCCTTCATTCAAGGCCGTTCCATGCTATTTTGATGTGGGCACCTCGGTTTAGCCAACGAATAGACCATGCTGGCGCAACGGCAGGCACCTGTGACATGGAGGTAACGTCCGCTTTCACGGATCGCCGCTGCAAAGCAGACGGTCTCAAATCCGCCCCGAATGAGACACGTTCGCGGCCGTCGTTAAGTACGTCCCACATTATCTCCCGCCCCCTCAGCCACCCCGGCAGTTCCCCGATGGCGTCAATTTTCGCGAAGAAAGGCGAGCGACGGGCGCTCGGCGTGTTCCAGCGTCCACACCGCGAGTCGGGGGATGTGGATGCCGAAAGGACCGGCTTCCAGCGCGGGACGTCCGAGCGGACGGATTGCCGGCCATCATGCGTTCTCCCGCCGCGGCCCCCGCGAGGGGAACAGATTTCTAACTTGGTTATATATTTCGTCTATAAACGAACTGTATTGATGTGATCCATCCGTCCATCATCGAGCCCAGTCCCGACGTCCCTCCCGGCGTTCGGGCCAGTTCCGGGTTTCGAGATGACGCGCCAGATCCGCTTCAATGCCTTCGACATGAATTGCGTGGCCCACCAGTCGCCCGGGTTGTGGCGGCATCCGCGCGACAGGTCCTGGAAATACAAGGACCTCGATTACTGGCAGGATGTCGCGCGGACGCTTGAGCGGGGCATCTTCGACGGCATCTTCATCGCCGACGTGATCGGCTATTACGACGTCTACAAGGGCAGCAACGTCCACGCCATCCGGGAAGCGGCGCAGCTTCCGGTCAATGATCCGCTGCAGCTCGCCGCGCCCATCGCGCTCGCGACCGAGCATCTCGGCATCGGCATCACCGCCTCGACCTCGTTCGAGCACCCCTACACCTTCGCCCGCCGCATCGCCACCGCCGACCACCACACCAAAGGCCGTGTCGGCTGGAACATCGTGACGTCCTATCTGGAGAGCGGCGCGAAGAATATCGGCCAGGGCGGCCTGCGGCGGCACGACAACCGCTATGAGGTCGCGGCCGAATATGTCGAGGTGCTCTACAAGCTGCTCGAAGGCAGCTGGGAGGAGGGGGCCGTCGTCCGGGACCGCGAGCGCGGCATCTTCACCGATCCCGGCAAGGTCCATGAAATCGGCCACAAGGGCAGATTCTTCGAGGTGCCGGGCTATCACCTCAGCGAGCCTTCGCCGCAGCGCACGCCGCTCCTGTATCAGGCCGGCGCGTCGGGGGCCGGCAAGACGTTCGCCGCCGAGCACGCCGAGTGCGTGTTCGTCTCGTCTCCGATCAAGTCCGTGCTGAAGGCCTATGTCGCCGATATCCGGCGCCAGGCCGCCGCCGCCGGGCGCGATCCCCGCAAGATCTACGTCTACAACCTCGTCACCCTGATCGTGGACGAGACCGACGAGAAGGCCGAGGCGAAGTTCCGCGAATACCAGTCCCACGCCTCGTACGACGGCGCCCTCGTGTTCATGTCGGGCTGGAGCGGCATCGATTTCGGCCAGTACGCGCCGACCGATCTCGTCCGCAAGGTCGAGACCAACGCCATCATCTCGATGGTGGAGACGTTCGCCGGCGGCGAGAAGTCCTGGACCATCGAGGAACTGGCGGCGTGGGGCGGGATCGGCGGCGTCGGTCCCGTGTTCGTGGGCTCGCCCTCCACCGTCGCCGACATTCTCGAACAATGGGTGGCGGAGACCGACGTCGACGGCTTCAACCTCGCCTATGCCGTGACGCCGGAGACGTTCGAGGACGTGGTCGGCTACCTCGTGCCGGAACTGCAGCGCCGCGGCGTGTATCCGACGGCCTATCGTCCCGGCACGCTCAGGGAAAAGCTGTTCGGGGCCGGCCCCTACCTTCCCGCATCCCACCCCGCCGACCGCTATCGCGACATCGAGGCCGTGAGGCGGCGCGAGGCCGAGGCCCGCGCGTCCGCCCCGGTGCCCGAGACGGTCGAGGGCTGAGGCGATGGCGGACCCGATCCTGAAGCTTGAGAACGTCTCGCTCTCGTTCAAGGGCATCAAGGCGCTGAACGCGCTCAGCTTCGCCGTCGAGCGCGGCGAAATCTGCGCCCTGATCGGGCCGAACGGCGCGGGCAAGAGCTCGCTCCTCAACGTCATCAACGGCATCTACCGGGCCGACGAGGGCGACGTCGTGCTCGACGGGCATCGCTTCGTGCGCATCCGTCCCGGCCAGGCGGCGCGGCTCGGCGTCGGACGCACCTTCCAGCACAATGCCCTGTTCGGCCGCCTGAGCGTGCGCGACAACGTGCTCGCCGGCCGGACCCGGCTGAGCCGCACGACCCTCGTCGAGCACGCCTTCGGGCTGAAGCGCGAGCGGGCCGAGGCGCGCGATTTCCGCAGCCGGGCCGACGAGACCATCGCCTTCCTCGATCTCGCCCCGTTCCGCGACCGCATCGTCTCTACGCTGCCCTACGGCATCCAGAAGCGCGTCGATCTCGCCCGGGCGCTCGTCGCCCGGCCCCGCCTTCTGCTGCTCGACGAGCCGATGGCCGGCATGAACCAGGACGAGAAGCGGGAGATGAGCCGGTTCGTCCGCGACGCCAACGCGGCCTTCGGAACCACCGTGGTGCTGATCGAGCACGATATCGGCGTGGTGATGGGGCTGTCCCACCACGTCGTCGTGCTCGATTACGGGCGCAAGGTCGGCGACGGCACCCCGGAGGACGTCCGGCACAACCCCGACGTCATCGCCGCCTATCTCGGCACGGTCCACTGAGGCTCCGCCATGTCCTTCTTCATCGAGACGCTGGTCGGCGGCCTCCTGGCGGGCGTGATGTACTCGCTCGTCGCGATCGGCTTCGTGCTGATCTACAAGGCGTCCGGCGTGTTCAACTTCGCGCAGGGCTCGCTCGTGCTCTGCGCGGCGCTCACCTTCGTCACCCTGCGCGAGAAGGGCATCGACCTCTGGCTCGCCGGCCTGATCACGCTCGCCATCATGGTCGTGCTGGCGATGGCGGTCGAGCGGATCGTGCTGCGGCCCCTGGTGGGCCAGTCGCAGATCACCCTGTTCATGGCGACGCTCGGCCTCAGCTACGTCATCGAGGGGGGCGCGCAGATGCTGATGGGGGCGAGCGTCCATGAGCTCGACCTCGGCATCGTCGACATCCCGGTCGAGATCGGCCCGATTCTGGTCAGCCAGTTCGACCTCACGGCGGCCGCCGCTGCGGGTGTCCTCGTCGCCGGGCTGTCGCTGTTCTTCAACTGGACGCGGACGGGTATCGCGCTGCGCGCCATCGCCGACGATCCGCAGGCGGCGCTGTCGATCGGCATCCGCCTGCAGCGGCTGTGGCGCATCGTGTGGGGCGTCGCGGGCTTCGTCGCCCTCGTCGCCGGCCTGCTCTGGGGCGCGCGGCAGGGCGTGCAGTTCTCGCTGACGCTGGTGGTGCTGAAGGCACTCCCCGTTCTCATCATCGGCGGGTTCACGTCGATCGCGGGGGCGATCGTCGGCGGCCTGATCGTGGGCGCGGGCGACGCGCTCGCCGAGATCTATCTCGGCCCCCTGCTCGGCGGCAGCGTCTCCACCTGGTTCGCCTATCTCCTCGCCGTCGGCTTCCTGCTGGTGCGGCCCGCCGGCCTGTTCGGCGAACGTGCGATCGAAAGGGTTTGAAATCATGTCGATCGAAACCGGTTCGCCGACGGCGGTCGCGGCGCACGCCTTCGCGGGCGGATCGTCCCCGACGCGCGGGCTGCTGATCGTTGCCGGTGTCGCCGCGGCGCTGGTGCTGTTCGTCGGCGTGCCGGCGGTCGGGACCGATTACTGGCTCAACGC
>JAEZMP010000142.1 GCA_023442215.1 Pseudomonadota bacterium | reverse complement strand
GTCGCGTCAGATCGACCGATCTGACCGCGAGGATGCGCTCAAGTTCTTGAGGCTGGGCCGCCTGCCGGGTGGCAGGCGGGGCGTTGGCCCGGCAGGTTGGACGGCCTGCCGGACGGATTTACCTCCGGAAGGATTTCGCTCGATTCACGCCGCCTTCGTCATGACGTAGCGGCCAGGGGCGTCCTCGATGACGCCAACGCGCTCGCCCGGGACGCGCGCCGGGACCGTCTCTGAATCGTGCTTCTTAAGCCAGGCATCCCAATCCGGCCACCACGAGCCGGGATGCTCCTTCGCCTTGGCGATCCAGTCCTCGAATGCGCCGGAAGGGGCGGGGCCGGTCCAGTACTGGTACTTGCCGAGCACCGGGGCATTGCACACGCCGGCGATGTGGCCCGAGCCGGCGACGACCATGCGAACCGGTCCGCCGAACATCGCCGCACCGGTGAACACGGATTTCGCCGGCGCGATGTGATCCTCGCGGGTCGCGAGGTGATAGGCCGGCACCCGGATCTTCTTGAGCCGCAGAGGTTCGCCGTCGATGGAGAGCTGGCCCTTGGCGAAGGCGTTCTCCAGATAGAAGCGACGCATGTAGAAGATGTGGTTCGCCGCCGGCATGCGCGTGGAATCGGAGTTCCAGAACAACAGGTCGAACGGAAACGGGTCCTTGCCGCGCATGTAGTTGTTGATGACGTAGGGCCACAGCAGGTCGTTGGAGCGCAGCATGTTGAAGGTGCGCGCCATCACGCTGCCGTCGAGATAGCCGCGCTCGTTGATGCGCGTCTCCAGAATCTCGAGCTGGCGATCGTCGACGAACACCTTGAGATCGCCGGCATGGGAGAAATCGGTCTGGGCCGTCAGGAACGAAGCGGTCTTGATGCGGCTGTCGCCGGCATTGGCCATGTGCGCCAGTGCGACGGCGAGCAGCGTTCCGCCGACGCAGTAGCCGGTGACATCGACGCCGCTTTCACCGGTCGCTTTCTCGATGTCGTCGAGAGACGCGAGGATGCCCTCGCGCATGTAGTCCTCGAAGGTCTTCTCCGCGAGTTCGACTCCGGGATCGACCCAAGACACCATGAACACGGTGTGCCCCTGGTCGACGAGCCATTTGACGAGCGACTTCTCAGGATTGAGGTCGAGGATATAATATTTGTTGATCCAGGGCGGCACGATCAGGAGTGGACGCTTCCGCACCGTCTCCGTCGTCGGCGAATACTGGATGAGCTGCCGCAGCGCGTTCTCCGCGATCACCTTGCCGGGTGTAACGGCGAGGTTCTCGCCCACCTTGAACTTCGTTGTGTCGGTCTGGCGCAGCTTCAGGTCGCCCTTGCCCTCCCGGATGTCCTCGGCGAGCATCTTCATGCCGCGCACGAGGTTCTCGCCGTTGCTCGAAACGGTCTCTCGCAGGAGTTCCGGGTTGGTCAGCACGAAGTTCGACGGCGAGATCGCGTTGGCAATCTGGCGGATATAGAACGCGGCCTTCTGGCGGGTGTGGCCGTCGAGCCCGTCGGCACCCTCGACGAGGGAATCGGCCCACCGGGTGGTGATCAGATAGGCCTGCTTCAGGAAGTCGAAGAACTGGTTCTCGCTCCACTCCGGATCGCGGAAGCGCCGGTCGCGCTGGTCGGGTTCGGCGGCGGGGCGCGAGCGCTCTCCCATCATCCGCCTCAGCGACTGGTCCCAGAGATCCATGTAGCCCGACCAGAGCCGTGCCTGGGCCTCTACCGCACGCTGCGGGTCGGACAGCCAATATTCGCTGATCTGGCCGATGGTCTTCATCACCTCGGCGATGTCGTCCGCGACGCGGGTCCGGGCTTCTCCTTTCTCGCGCGGCTCGATATAGGCGGCGACAGCCTTGCCGCCCTCCTCGATGAACCGTGCGAGATTCTGGGCGAATGCCTCCGGATCCTGCACGATATATTTGTACAGCGGATTGTCGTTCCGCTCGTTCATCGCTCGCCGCTCCTCAATCGCCGGGCCCGTCGGCGGGCCGCGCCCGCCTCGCGCCGCAACCGGCCCGCCTTCGCCATCATATAGTGCCGCATGACGCCGTCCTGACAACCGTCGCGCCATGTCACAACCGCGAACAGGGTCAAGATTGCGACGCTTCCTGCCTTTGCATCGCCCCGTTCCTCGGGCAGATTGCACGAGGGTCGGATCCGTCCGGCCAGCGGCAATATGCTCAAGCCCTTGAATCTTGACCGGCCTCCCGTCGGTCAGATGCCTCCCCCGGGATGTGGGGACGTCATGTCAGGGCTCCGATCGAAGGAGATGGTCCCGTGGATAGCCGGATGAAAAACGCGCGTCGCCTGTTTTCGTCCGCTCGCACGGTATGCCATGTCTTCATCCCCCTCCGCCGCCTTTCTCACCCTGACGTCGGTCTGCGCGGCAACGCCTGATCGTCGGCCTCTCTTCAGCGGCCTCACGCTCGTCATAGGGCGCGAGCGCGTCGGAATCGTCGGCCGCAACGGTTGCGGCAAGTCGACCCTGTTGCGCATCGCCGCGGGCAGCGCCGAGGCAGCCTCTGGCAGCGTCACGCTCTCCGGGACCGCCGGGACCCTCGTGCAGGAATGGCGCGCGGATCTGAGCGTCGCCGAAGCACTTGGGGTCGACCGGGCGATGGCCGCCATCGCGCGCGTGCTGGCGGGCGAGGGTGGGGCGGACGATTTCGAGCGCGCGGACTGGCGCCTCGAGGCGCACGTCGCGGCGGCGCTGGCGGAGGTCGGCCTCGCCGGGTTGCCGCTCGACCGGGCGATGGGAACGCTGAGCGGTGGCGAGCGTACCCGCGTCGGTCTCGCGCGGCTCGCTGTCGAGGCGCCCGATCTGCTCCTGCTGGACGAGCCGACCAACAACCTCGATGCGGCCGGTCGCGCAGCCGTCCACGCCCTCGTCGCCAAGTGGCCGGGCGGCGTCCTTGTCGCCAGCCACGACCGCGCTCTGCTTGAGGGAATGGATCGCATCGTCGAGCTTTCGCCCGTCGGCGTCGTTGTCGTCGGTGGCGGCTGGTCGGCGTTCGCCGCGGCGCGGGATGCGCGGCGCGCGGACGCGTCCGGCGAACTCGAACGCGCCGCGGCAGGGCTCCGCGAGGCAAAGGCCGCGGCGCAGCGCCGGCGCGAAGCCCACGAG
>JAEZMP010000047.1 GCA_023442215.1 Pseudomonadota bacterium | reverse complement strand
CTCGCGGTGATGGAGGCGCAGCGCGCCACCAAGATCCTCGGCGTGTTCGTGCGTCTCGACCGGCGGGACGGCAAGCCCCACTATCTGCGGCATCTGGGGCGGATCCGCCACTATCTGCGGAAAGCGGTGTCGCACCCTGTTCTGTCCGACCTTCGGGTCTGGTATGAGACCGCCGGCATTTTCCGGACGGACGACTGAGCGCGCCGCCTCCCTCGCGCGCGGCTCCGACGGATGACAGCGGCTGCAATGGACGAGCGGACAGGGTCAGATGGCAGAAGGCGCGTTTAGACCGACGCGGGCAATGGTGCTCGCGGCCGGGCTCGGCAAACGGATGCGGCCGCTGACGGCGACCACGCCGAAGCCGCTGATCGAGGTCGCCCGGCGATCGCTGATCGATTACGGCCTCGACCGGCTCGCCGCCGCCGGCGTCAGCGACGTCGTCGTCAACGTGCACTATCTCGCCGATCTGGTGGAGGTTCACGTCCACCGCCGCAAGGACATGGCCATCACCATCTCCGACGAGCGCAAGGAGCTGCTCGATACCGGCGGCGGCATCGTCAAGGCCCTGCCGCTGCTCGGGCCAGATCCGTTCGTGCTCCTGAACGCCGACAGCTTCTGGATCGAGGGCGTCCGCCCCAATCTCGACCTGATGATCGAGACCTTCGACGCCGACCGCATGGACGGCCTCCTGCTGCTCGCCCCCACCGTCGGCTCGTCGGGCTACGACGGCCGCGGCGACTTCTCCGCCGACAGCGTCGGGCTTCTGAAGCGCCGGCCGCCGAAGGGCATCGTGCCGTTCGCCTATGCGGGCGCCGCGATCCTGCATCCGCGCCTGTTCGAAGGCGCGCCGGAAGGCGCCTTCTCGCTCAACCGGCTGTTCGACCGGGCGCTGGAGGCCGGACGGCTCTATGGCGTGCGGATGGAAGGCACGTGGCTGCACGTCGGCACGCCGTCCGCCATCCGCGACGCCGAGCGCGCCTTCTTCTATAGTGCGGCCTGACGGTCCGGACGGCCCCCCACGGGTCCGCCGGACGGGACCGCCCGGCCGGTGACGGCCGCGGCGTGCGTGACGGAGGAAGCCCCATCCCGCAATCCGACAATCCGGCCTCCGCCAATCCGGCCTCCGCCCTGCTGTCCCGGCCGCCCCGCGTCTTCACCATCCCCCCGGCCCGGCCGTTCGTGGAAACCCTCGCGGACGCCCTCGTCGACGGCACGCTCGCAGGCCCCGCGTCCGATCCGCTGGCGCTCGCCGATGCCACGGTCTATGTGCCGACCCGCCGCGCCGCCCGCGCGCTCGGCCAGGCCCTCGTCGACCGGCTCGGCGGCGAGGCCGCGATCCTGCCGGCGATCCGGCCGCTCGGCGCCGTCGAGGAAGACCTGATCGCGCTCGATCGCCCGGGCGACGGCCGCCACCCTTCCACGCCGGCCGCCGACGCTCTCGGCCGCCGCCTCGCCATGACGGAACTCGTCCTCGGCTGGTCGCGGGCGCTGTCGGACCGCTCGCGGGCCTTCTTCCGCGGCGAGACCATCGCCGTGCCGACCTCGGCCGCCGATGCCGCCCGGCTCGCCGACGATCTGCTGCGGCTGATGGATCAGGTCACCACCGAGGAAGCCTCGTGGGACGGCCTCGCGGACCTCGTGCCGGAAGACCTCGCCGACTACTGGCAGATCACCACCGCCTTCCTCTCGGTCGCGACTGAGGCGTGGCCCGATATCCTTGCCGAGCGCGGGCTCGCCGATCCCGTCGCCCGCCGCATCGCCCTTCTCAAGGCCGAGGCCGAACGGCTGGAACGCACGCCGCCGCAGGCGCCGGTCATCGCCGCAGGCTCCACGGGCTCCGTCCCGGCGACGGCCGCCCTGCTCGCGCTGATCGCCCGGCTTCCGCGCGGCGCCGTGGTGCTGCCGGGCCTCGACCAGGGCCTCGACGAAATCTCGTGGCGCAGGATCACCGAAGGCGACGGCGCGCCGAGCCACCCGCAATTCGGCCTCGCCCGGCTGGTCGAGCGCATCGGCCTCCCGCGCGAGGCCGTCGCCGTGCTCGGCGCGGCCCCCGCCGGACCTTCCGCCCTCGACATCCGCGGCCGGCTCGTCTCCGAGGCGTTCCGGCCGGCCGAAACCACCGATGGCTGGGCCGGGGTCGCCGACCGGCTCGGCGGGCCCGGCGCGGTCGAGGAAGCCTTGGAGGGCATTTCGCTCATCGAGGCCGCCAACGACCGCGAGGAAGCGCTGGCGGTCGCCATCGCCATGCGCGAGGCGGTCGAACGCGGCGAGACGGTCGCGCTCGTCGCGCCGGACCGCGCCATCGCCCGCCGCGTCCAGAGCGAACTGGCGCGCTGGTCGCTGAAGGTGGACGATTCCGCCGGCATCCCCCTCAGCCAGACGCCGGCGGGCATTCTCGCCCGCCTCGTCGCCGAGGTCGGCGTGGTGGCCGAGGATCCGCACGCCATTCTGGCGCTCCTGAAGCACCCGCTCACCGGGCTGGGGCTCGGTCCCGGCGCGGCGCGCGCCGCCGCCGAGCGGCTCGAACTCGCCGTGATGCGCGGCCCCCGGCTCGCGCCCGGCTTCGAACCGGTCATCGGGGCCGCGGCCGGAAAGGATGCCGGCGCGGCCTCTATCGCGCGCCGCGCCGCCGAGGCACTGGAGCCTCTGGCCGCGCTCGCCCGCGAGGGAAACGCGACGGCCGCCGCTTTCGCCGCGGCCCACCTTCTGGCGCTTCAGTCCGTCGTCGGTGGCGAGCAGGGACCGTCGACCGCCGCGGGGGACGCCGCCGCCGCGGTTCCCCCGGCGCTCGCCGCCGACCGCGCGTGGCGAACGCTGGTCGCCGCGCTCGAACGCATCGCGGCCGAAGAGACGGGCGGTCCGCAGCTGCGCTCCGACGTATGGCCTGCGCTGTTCACGGCGCTTGTGGGCGACGCGGCGGTGCGGCCGGCGGGCGTCGGCGACCCCCGCATCCACATCTGGGGCGCGCTCGAAGCGCGCCTGCAGCGCGCCGATCTCGTCATCCTCTCCGGCCTCAACGAGGGCGTCTGGCCGCGCCTCGCCGAAGCCGACCCGTGGCTCACCCGCTCGATGCGCACCCGGCTCGGCCTGGAGCCGCCGGAACGGCGCATCGGCCTTTCCGCTCACGACGTCACCCAGTCGTTCGGCGCCGCGCGCGTCGTCATCGCCCGCGCCGAGCGGATCGGCACCACGCCGACGGTCGCCTCGCGCTGGCTGCTGCGG
>JAEZMP010000647.1 GCA_023442215.1 Pseudomonadota bacterium | reverse complement strand
CACAGTTCGTAGACGCGCTGGATGTGCTCCCACCGCCCGCGGTCGGCGGACATGGGGTTCTCGGGCGGCGCGGCCTTGATCTGCGGATCGCGGGTTAGCGCGGCGACGATCTCATCCGCATCGGCGGGCTTCGCCAGATAGTCGATGGCGCCGAGCTTCACCGCCGTCACGGCCGTCGCGATGTTGCCGTAGCCGGTGAGCACCACGGTGCGCACGTCCGGCCGCCGGTCGCGCAGGTACTCGATGACGTCGAGGCCGTTGCCGTCGCCGAGGCGCATGTCGACCACAGCGAAGGCCGGGGGCGCGGCCTCCACCTTGGCGATCGCCTCCTCGATCGATTCGGCCACGTCCGTCACGAAGCCGCGCTTCTCCATCGCCCGCGCCAGGCGCTGCACGAACGCCTTGTCGTCATCGACGATCAGGAGCGTGGGATCGGGGCCGGGGACAGACGACGTATCGGACATGAGCGGAACAGACACTGTTTCGAACGAGGAAGACAAGGCCATCACGGACACAACTTTCGGGCGGTTGAGGCTCGCAAGCCGGGCAGTCCGGAAGCCGGACCCGTTATAAGGGGTTCGCGCCCGATGGCAAAGCCGATGCGACACCGGATCATCTTGCGCGGCTCAATTCCGCCGGTTTCCGGCCGGATCGGTCGCCGCCATGATCGACGGCAGTCCTCGGCCAGACGATGGTGACGACGGCGCCGCGGTCCGGCAGCTTGCGGTTGGCGAGCGACAGGCCGGCGCCAGTCCGTTCCAGCAGGGTCTTGGCGATGAAGAAGCCGAGGCCGAGGCCGCCGCGTTCCGCCACTTCCGGCCGCGGCTCGTCGGTCTCCTCCCCGCGCGCGCCGGGGCGGGTCGTGACATAGGGCTCGCCGAGGCGTTCGATGATCTCGACCGCGAAGCCGGGACCGTCGTTGGCGACCGTGATCGAGACCGTCTCGTCGTTCCAGGCGGCGGTGACCTCCACGCGCTCGCTGGCGAAATCAACCGCGTTCTCGATAATGTTACCGAGGCCGTAGAGGATCGCCGGGTTGCGGGCGAACACCGGCTCCAGCGCGGCATCGCCGGCGCTGGCGAGCACGATCTCGACATCGAAGTCGCGGTGGGGGGCGCTGACTTCCTCGAGGAGCTGCGGCAGTTCCATGCGCTCCAGCGGGCTTTCCGGATCGACCCCCATGGAGGCGAGCTGGCGCAGGATGTCGCGGCAGCGGTCCGCCTGGGTGCGCAGGAGGCGGATATCCTCCGCGCGGCCGTCGCCGGGCTGGATCTCGCTTTCGAGCTCCTTGGCGACGAGAGCGATGGTGGCGAGCGGGGTGCCGAGCTGGTGGGCGGCGGCGGCGGCGAGGCCATCGAGCGCGTTGAGATGCTGCTCGCGCGCCAGCACCAGTTCCGCCGTCGCCAGCGCGTCGGCGAGCTGGCGGTTCTCCTCCGCCACCCGGAAGGCGAAGATGCCCATGAAGCTGAGCGTCGACACCAGCGCGACCCAGATGCCGAGGGTGTAGGCGATGGGGATGCCGATCTGCTCGCCCTCGTACCAGGGCAGCGGCATATGCAGCCAGCCGAGCACGGTGGCGACCACCACCACCAGCGCCCCGAGCATCAGCGTACGCGGCGGTGGCAGCGCGGTCGCCGAGATCATCACTGGGGCGATCAGCAGGAACGAGAACGGGTTCTGCAGGCCGCCGGTGAGATAGAGCAGCCCGGCGAGCTGAAGCACGTCGTAGCCGAGCAGGACCATGGTGGCCTGCTCGGAGAAGCGCTGGCTCGACGGAAAGCGTAGGCGGAGCGCGAGGTTGACCCACGCTGACAGCGCGACCAGCGCCAGGCACCAGCCGGTCGGCAGCGGGAAGTTCATGACGAACCCGACGACGCCGATGGTGGCGGTCTGGCCGGCGATGGCCAGCCACCGCACCCTGACCAGCGTGTCGAGGCGGACGCTGCGGCCATGGTGGCTCGGGGATCGGTCGAGGGCGAGCGACATCTCGGTTCTCCCGGGCGAGGCCCGGCGGGGCGGTTCTCCCGGGCGAAGCCCGGCGAGGCTTGAAGCCGCGCAGCTTCGCCCGCCGCCGGCAAAGCGGCGGGAACGGCGTGCGGCGCCGGAGCTTATTCGTGTCACCAATCCGTCTGGATGACGGACATGCGCTCACGTCGCCGATCCGGAGCGAATTTTCCCGATCAGCGATTGAGCGTGGCTCGGCGGAATGGGCCCCAGCGCGCTCTCTTAACGCATAATCGCCCCGACCGGAATCACTTTCCGCGGAGGAATTATAACCAATTCAATCTGTTAGATCGCGGGAGCCGCCGGCCGCTCCGGGCAGGCGGGCGCGGTCGCAGGCGTCAGGCGGCATCCACCTGCGGCTCGGCATCTGGCTCGGGCCGGGACCGCTTGCCGGGCCGGCAGGCCCGCACGAACGGCGCGACGCGCGCGCAGGCCCGCTCCAGCTTGTCGATCGCCTTCTCGCCGCGCTCCAGCGACCGGTCGAGCGCCTTCATGGTGCGCGGCAGGCCGGGATCGTCCTCGTCGAGCCACACCTTCAAGACGTCGGCATAGGCGAGCCCGAGGCCCTTGGCCTTGAGACGGCCGAGGGTGGACGTGTTCTCGATGCCGGCAGCGGCCAGCATCCAGTGCTGGCTGACGAGGCCGATGCGGGCGAGATGCAGCGCAAGCCCGGGATCGCCGCGCGCGGCGCGGGCAAGGCCGGCGATGCCCGCCTTGTAGGGCGCCAGCAGATCCAGCCGGCGCATCACGACATCGAACAGACGGTCGCGACCGGGTTCGCCCGCCATCTGCGGATCGACGCCTTCGATCACCTTCGCGTCGATCCCGGCGGCGAAGGCCTCGAGGATGGCGATGCGCCCGGAAAACAGGCCGCGAAGTTCGGCCAGGCCGATACCGGCGCGGGCGGCGATTTCGGGCAGCGTGATGCGATCCCACGGCCTCTCGCCCGCGAGCGCCATCAACGCCTCGACGACCTGCTGCTTTTCCTGGTCCGTAGCCAT
>JAEZMP010000636.1 GCA_023442215.1 Pseudomonadota bacterium | reverse complement strand
GTCCGGGATCGTGCGGACGAGCGCCGCGAGATCGAGATCGGCAACATCGAGATCGACGCGAAGCGTCATCGACTGGCATCCTCCCGGCGGATCGTCACCCATGCGTCCGTTCATCCGTCCGCCGCGGGTGTGTTCCGCATCGATTCATGATTGGCGGGCCGTCTTGCCTTGTCCGGGTGGGGCCCGTCCATCGTGCCAGAGCGACCTCGGCGCGCACCTTGCCCGGTCTCGTCGCCCGGAGCTACCGCCGATGCCGCGACACAGGGTTGCATAACCGGCAAATCGACTGATGCGCTTATGAATACGCCCGCGCCGCCCCGGCAGGCAACGGCGAACTCTGGTCGGTTTCCGCCTCCGCCGTCCTTGGTGCCGCTAGCGGGCCAGCACGCGGCCGGCGACCGCGCCCAGCTTCGCGACGAGCGCGGGATCGCGATAGTCCGGCGCCGTCATGATGGCGAAATCGAGCGAGCGGTCCGAACCGGCCGGGCAGGGTTCATGCTTCTCCGGCAGGTCGGCGATCAGGTGTGCGACGAGGTCCTGCGCCTTCGCGCGGTTCTCGGTCATGACCCGGATGACCGACTGCACGTCCACATCGCCGTGGGCGTCGTGCCAGCAATCGTAGTCGGTGACCATGGCGATCGAGGCGTAGCAGAGCTCCGCCTCGCGGGCAAGCTTGGCCTCGGGCATGTTGGTCATGCCGATCACGTCGCAACCCCACGAGCGGTAGAGCCGGGATTCCGCGAGCGTGGAGAATTGCGGCCCCTCCATCACGAGATAGGTGCCGCCGCGGACGACGGGCACCCCGGCCGCACGCCCGGCCGCCTCCAGCCGGTCGGCGAGGCGCGGGCTCACCGGCTGGCCGAACGCCACATGGGCGACGCAGCCGGTGCCGAAGAAGCTCTTCTCGCGGGCGAAGGTGCGGTCGATGAACTGGTCGACGACGACGAACGTGCCCGGCGGCAGGTCCTCCCTCAGCGATCCGCATGCCGAAAGCGATACGACGTCGGTCACCCCGGCGCGCTTCAGCACGTCGATGTTGGCGCGGTAGTTGATGTCCGTCGGCGAAAAGACGTGACCGCGGCCGTGACGGGGGAGGAACACAACATCCCGTCCCTTGAAGCGCCCGCGCCGCACGGCATCCGAGGGGGCGCCCCACGGGCTTTCGATGCGCTCCCATCGCGCATCCTCAAGACCCGGCAGGTCATAGATGCCGGAGCCGCCGATCACGCCGAGAACGCATTTCGCCATGGGATCGTCCTGATGCGGGGAGGGTCGTCAGCCGGCAATAGCGGACCCGGCCCGCCGCCTCAAGTGCGGGACGCGGCCGGGGCGGCGGGGGCGCTTCGCGGCGGGCCGGAAGCCCGGTCCGAGAGCACCGCGCGAGGGGTCTGCAGGGACCATCCGTGCGCCCACCTCTTGCCCGTTCACCGGAACTCCCAATATAGCTGCCCGTGATGCAGAGCGACCAAGCCACCTCGACGCCGCCCGAAGCCGTGCCCCCGACCGGGCCCGGCGCTGCGGGCGACCGTGCCGCCGGCGCGGCGGATCATTCGCTCGCGACCCGCTCGGGCCGCTTCAAGGCGTGGCTCGACCTGATCTTCGTCGATCACGGCTTCATCCGGCTGGTCTATCTCAACCGCCATCATGTCGGCAGCGGCCTGTGGCGCGCGGCACAGCCTGCGCCCGCCGATTTCCGCCGGTTCGCGGCCAGAGGCGGGCGCTCCGTGGTCAACCTGCGCGGTGGCCGCGAGCTCGGCGCGTGGCCGCTGGAGCAGGAGGCCTGCGAGGCGGCCGGGCTCGCGCTCTACGAACTTCCGTTCCGCACGCGCCAGGCGCCGAGCAAGGAAACGGTGCGCGCGGCGGCCGACCTGTTCGCCCGCATCGAATATCCCGCGCTGATCCACTGCAAGTCGGGCGCCGACCGCACCGGCTTCGCCGCCGCGCTTTACCTCATCCTCAGGGAAGGCCGCACGGTGGCGGAAGCCAAGCGGCAGCTCCTCCTGCGCTACGGCCACATGCGAGCCTCCCGCGCGGGCATCCTCGACGCCTTCTTCGATCGCTATCGCGAAGATGGCGAGGCCCGCGGCATGGCGCTGCTCGACTGGGTCGAGACGCGCTACGATCCCGACGCCTTGAAGCGAAGCTTCCGCCCGCAGACGTGGGCGAGCGTGCTCTACGACTGGATCCTGCGGCGCGAATGACGCCGCGGCCCCGCCGCGTCATCGCATCGGGCCCCGCTCAGGCCGCGAGCGTGCGTCGGCCGGCGTGGCGGGCGCGGGCGGCATCGCCGAACGCGGTGAACAGGCCCTTCGACAGCCGGTCCTCCCAGAACCGCCATTCCGGATGCCACTGCACGCCGATGGCGAAGGCGCGGGAATGCGGCACCCGGAAGCCCTCGACGAGGCCTTCCGGCGCCGTCGCCTCCACGGCGAGGTCTGGGGCAAGCCGGGCGATGCCCTGGCCGTGGAGCGAGTTGACACGCCACGTCGTCGTGCCGGCCAGTCCCGCGAACAGGCCGCCCGGCGTCAGCGACACCTCGTGGACCGGCGCATATTGCACGTCGAGCGGCGCGGCCTTGTCCTCGCGGTGGTCGGCATAGCCCGGCTGTTCGTGGACCTTCTGGTGCAGCGTGCCGCCGAGCGCGACGTTCATTTCCTGGTAGCCGCGGCAGACGCCGAACAGCGGAACGCCGGCGGCGATGGAGGCCCGAATCAGCTCCAGCGAGACACGGTCGCGGTCCGGATCGGCGGGCAGGCTCGGGTCGGCGGGCTCGCCGCCATAATGGGACGGATCGACATTGGACGGGCTGCCGGGCAGAAACACGCCGTCGAGCACGGCGAACAGCTCGGCGAAGTCGATCGGCGTCGGCGCGAATCGCCCGTCGGTGTCCGACAGCCGCGCCGGGATCATCAGCGTCAGCGCGTCGGCGCCCTCGGCGACGGCATAGAGATATTTTTCGGTGATGGCGTGGATGCGGTGGCCTGCGCTTTCCTTGACGTCGCAGACGACTCCGATGACCGGCCTCATGATGTCCAATCCTGTCCGCGCCGGCCACGGCGGCCGGCCAGCGCCGCAGCGGGGCGCGTTGCCTTCATCATATGGAGAATGGGCGATCTCGTGGCCAGTCCGCGCACCGGCCACGAAGCGCCGTTCACGTTCCCGGCCGGCGCGACCGCTCCCCGGCGGCCCCGTCGGAATCGACCGGATCCGTTCTGCGGCTGAAGCGAATCTCGCCGTTGACCTCGGTCGCCTCGAGCACGCCGAGATCGAGGCCGACATTGACGACGCGCACCAGCGCCTTGACGAACTCCTCCATCCGCGTCTGCACCAGCGGCCGCTGCAGGATGCCCGACTTGAGGCGATAGCCCCCGCGCGGGTCCTCCTCCAGCAGATCCTCCGCCACCATCTCCTTGATCTTGCGGCGTGTCGTCTCGCGCGGAAGCCCCGTCGCCTCCGACACGGACAGCGCGCTGCACGGCACCTGATGTTCGGTCGGGAACTTCACGTCCATCGAGCCGTAGAGCTTCATCAGCTCCGGACTCTTGATGAATTTCGCGCCGGTGGCGATGCTGATGGTGTGGATGATGATCGCCTTTTGAAAATCGAAGCTGGTGATATCGTTGTGAAAGAAAGCCGTCTTAAGCGTTAAGTCGCTGAAATAATATCCGAAGGTGCGTGACAGCTTCTTGTACTGGTCCTCCTTGAGGACGATTTTCGTCTGTGTATTCCGTGACATCGGTGTTACTCTCCCCCAAATGAGAGTCGAACCTTCATGCGCTGAAAATCTGGATGGCCGTCACGGCCGGGAAACGAAGCGTGCGTCAATTTTCGACCGGGCACGCCATGCTATCCCATTTTCGGGCGCCGCGGCCATTTCCATCGGCTGATGCAGACCCCAACTAAGGGGGCTGGGGTGTGACACGACTGCGACGGAGGATGGCCTGTGCATTGCTTGCCTCCAGGCTGATACCAAAGCGATGACGGGCTAGAATTTCGAAATGGTCGAATCGAAGAAATCCAGGCGCAAGCCGAGAAAACAGGTGGGAGTGCTGCCGTACCGCTGGACGGACGACGGCGGCTGGGAGATCTACCTGATCACCTCGCGCGAGACGCGTCGCTGGGTAATTCCGAAGGGCTGGCCGATGAAGGGGCGCACCGCCTCCGGCGCGGCGACCCAGGAAGCCTTCGAGGAGGCCGGCCTCGTCGGCAAGACCGCCAAGCAACTCGTCGGTACCTACGTCTACGACAAACGCCTCGTCGGTGGCGGCTCGGTGCCGTGCGCCGTGCTGGTCTACGGCATGGCGGTCGAGAAGCAGCTCGACGACTGGCCGGAGAAGGGCCAGCGCGACGGCCAGTGGTTCAAGCCCGCCGATGCGGCCGAGGCCGTGCAGGAAGACGGGCTCGCCGCTCTGATCCTCGGCTTCGCGTCGGGCGGCGGCGAGGGCGGTACTCGCAAGGCCGGCTCGAAGGCGGCGGGGAAGGCGAAGGAACAGGACGCGCAGGTTCCGAAATCGTCTTCGTCGGCCAAGTCTTCGTCGACTAAGTCATCTTCGACTGCGAAATCGCCGGGCGCGAAGGCGTCCGCGAACCAGAAGGCTGTCGAAGGCGAGAAGACCACGGATCAGAAGGCTCCTGAAGGCAAGGGATCGCGGCAGGGTGGCGCCACGGCGCACGCGAAGGCCGGCGAAGCGGCGGCGACTGCCTGATCGCTGGTGCGGCTCACCCGGTCGTTGCCCTGCGCAGGGTTGCGGCGAGCGCAAGCACCCCGTCGACGAGAATGTCGACGTCCTCCGGCCGCGTGCGATGATTGACGAAGGCGGCGCGGATCGCGAGCCTGCCGCCGATGCGGGTGGTGGACGGCGCGGCGATGCCGCTCTCCTGCAGGGCGACGACGATGTCGTGGTTGAGGGTGTCGGCGTCGTGTTCGTCGCGCACCCGGAAGCACACGACGTTGAGCGGCGCCGGTGCCAAGAGTTCCAGCCTTGGATCGGCCTCGACGCGGGCGACGAGTTCGCCGGCACGGTCGCAGCAGGCCTCGACCACCCGCCCGAGACCCTCGGCGCCGTAGGTCTTCAGCGTCATCCAGACCTTGAGCGCCCGGAACCCGCGCGACAGCTCCGGGCCGAGATCGCACGGCCACGGCGCATTGCCCGCAAGGCCGCGGGTCTCGTGCTGGAGATAGTCGACATTCTGGGCGAACGTGTCGGCGAGATGCTGCCGGTCGCGCACAAGCACGCAGCCGGCGTCATATTGCACCTGACCCCACTTGTGGAAGTCGAAGGCCACGGAATCGGCCTGCGACAGCCCGGCGACCAGAGGGCGAAACCTCGGCGACAGCGCCACGAAGGCGCCGAAGGCGCCGTCGACGTGAAACCACAGCCCCCGTTCGCGCGCGATCCCGGCCACCGCGACGAGATCGTCGACCGCGCCCGAATCGACGGTGCCGGCCGTCGCCGCGATCAGGAACGGCGTGAAGCCGGCGGCGAGATCGGCTTCGATCAGCCGGCCGAGCGCGGCGAGGTCCATGCGGCGCTCGGCCGTCACCGGCACACGGCGCAGGGCATCGCTGCCGATCCCCACCATGTCCATCGCCCGCGGCAGGCAGGCGTGTGCGCCCTCGGAGGCGTAGGCGACGAGCCGCACCTCGCCGAGACCCTGCCGGCGCACCTCGGCGCCGAGCGCGCGGCGCCGGGCACAGAGCACGCCGATGAAGTTCGCCATCGAACTGCCGGTCAGGATCAGGCCGCCGGCGCTTTCCGGCAGGCCGAGCGCCGAGGCCGCCCAGCGGATCACCTGCCGCTCGACCTCGATCGGGGCATGGTCGCGGCCGCCGAGATTGGCGTTGAGCCCGGCCGCCAGGATTTCGCCCAGCATCGCGGCCGGGTTGCCGCCGCCATGAACCCAGCCGAGAAAGCGGGGATGGGTGTTGCCTGTCGCGTAAGGCTCCACGAGCCGCCGGAAATCGGCATAGGCCGCCTCGATGCCGACCGGTGCGTCCGGCAGCGGCGCGCGCAGTTCAGCCCGCAATCCGTCCGGCAGCGGCTGCCAGACCGGCCTGTCGCGGATGCCAGCGACATAGTCGATCATGTCGTCCAGCATCCGGTGGCCCAGCGCGCGCACCTCGTCCCAGCTTTGCGGGTCGAGGCTTGCCGCGCCTTCCGGCGAGGGCATGTCTGGTGCATCCAGCGCGGGTGCCGCCGGCCGGGAATCGGATGCCGCTGTCATCTTTGTCTTCAGGGTCCGTCGTGAAGTGGGA
>JAEZMP010000561.1 GCA_023442215.1 Pseudomonadota bacterium | reverse complement strand
CGGGCACCTACAGCCTGAGCGGCGATGCGGTGTTCGATGCCGGCCACGGCGGCATGACGATGTATGTCGGCTCGCGCACCAGCGGCGCGGGCGGAACGGGCACGGCCTCGACCGCCAATCTGAACATTTCCGATTCCGCCCAGTTCACCATGACGACGGGCAGCAATACCGGCGGCCAGCTCTTCATCGGCGATGCCAAGGCGACCGGCACCGTCACCCAGAGCGGCGCCGATTCCGTCGTGACCCTCAGCCTGCTCAACCCGATCCAGCTCGGCAGCGACGTCAGTTCGGTCGGCACCGGCGGAACCGGCACCTACAATCTCTCCGCCGGCACGCTGACGGTGCAGAACCCGGGCGGGTCGGCGAATTTCATCGTCGGGTCTGCGGCGGGCGGCACCGGCGCGTTCAACATCAGCGGCGGCACCGCGACGCTGGCGACCAACCTGACCCTCGCCAACAACGCGACCGCGACCGGCACGGTGACCCAGACCGGCGGAACGCTGACCTTGTCCGGCTCCCGCCTCAGCTTCGGAGCCGGTACCGGTACGTTCAACCTCAACGGCGGCACCTTCGCCGTCGGCGGCACCAACGGCATTCAGGGCACGGGAACGTTCAATTTCGGCGGCGGAACGCTGCAGGTCGCCGGCACCAGCCTGACCACATCGACGGCGGCAACCATCCTCGCGGGCAAGACGGCGGCGATCGACACCAACGGCCTGAACGCCACCTTCTCCGGCGTTCTTTCCGGTTCAGGCGCGCTCGCGAAGACCGGCTCCGGCAGTCTGACCCTTTCCGGCGCCAACACCTATGGCGGCGGCACCACGCTGTCCGCGGGCACGATCGTCGCCGGGTCGAACGGTGCGCTCGGTTCGGGCATGCTCACCTTCGCCGCGAACGGCACGCTCTCGTTCACGGGCGCGACGGCGGTTTCGAACACGATCGCGGTCGGCTCCGGCGTCGTCGCCACGCTCGACCGCGCCGCGGGGATCACGACGCTCTCGGGCGGCATTTTCGGCGGCAACGGCCTCATCAAGACCGGCGTCGGCACGGTGGTGCTTTCGTCGACGAGCAACTATGCCGGCGCGACGACGATTTCCGGCGGCACGCTGACCGCAGGCGTCGCGGGCGCCCTGCCCACCGGCACCGCGGTCGACATCGCCGCCGGCGCGACGCTGAACATCACCGCGAACCAGACCATTTCGGCGCTGACCGGCGCCGGCGCGGTGACCACCAACACATCCAACCTGACCCTCAACACCACCGCCGACAACACCTTCTCCGGCACCATCACCAATGGCAGCGTGAGCTGGATCAATCCCTACGGCGTGTTCACCAAGACCGGCACCGGCACGCTCACGCTCGACAGCGCCACGATCTCCGGTGGAGAGACGCACCTCGAGGGTGGCACCATGGCGGTGACCGGCGGCATCTCGTCGGTCGACTATTTCGCGGTCGGAACCGGAGCGGGCAACACCGCGACCTTCACCATCTCCGGCGGTACGCTCAACACCGGCGTGGCCATGCAGGTGGGCGACTGGGGCGGCACCGGCACCGTCAACCAGACCGGCGGCGTGGTGAACATCTCGCCGACCTGCGGCGACACCGCGCGCTGCGCCACCCTCAATGTCGGCAACCAGGGCGGCAACGGCACCTACAACATCAGCGGCGGCACGCTGAACCTCGTCGGCGGACTGAACGATATCGGCCGCAACACCGGATCGCGCGCCGCGAGCACGGGCCTGCTGCAGATCTCCGGCACCGCGGTCGTCTCGCTGCAGACCGACATCAACGGGCCGGCGAGCCTCGTGATCGGCAACCGCGACAACACCGCGACGGTCGCCCAGTCCTCCGGCCGCATCATCCAGGACGGCGGCACGCTGACCATCGGCGCGAGTTCGCACCTCTACCTCTCGGCCTATGGCGACGGCCGCTACGACCTCAACGGCGGCACCCTGCAGGTCGGCGGCGCCGACGGCCTCGTCGGCCACTATGCCGGCAGCGGCAACTACGTGTTCAATCTCGGCGGCGGTACCATCCAGGTCATCGGCAGCACGCTGACCACGAACGTGGCGGCGACGCTCGTCTCGGGCACCACCTCGACCATCGACACCAACGGCTTTGCGGCCAATCTATCCGGCGTGTTCTCGGGCGCGGGCGCGCTCGTCAAGACCGGTCTCGGAACCCTGACGCTTTCCGGCGCCAACACCTACACGGGCGGCACCGCGATTTCCGCCGGGACGCTGACGGCGAGCACGGCGGGGGCCCTGCCCACCGGCACCGCGGTCGACGTCGCCGCCGGCGCGACGCTGAACATCACCGCGAACCAGACCATCTCGGCCCTGACCGGCGCCGGCGCGGTGAACACCAACACCGCCAACCTGACCCTCGACAGCGACACGAACGGCACGTTTTCCGGCACCATCACCAACGGCAGCGTGAGCTGGATCAACCCCTACGGCGTGTTCACCAAGACAGGCACCGGCACGCTCACGCTCGACGGCGTGACCATCGCCGGGGGTGAGACGCATCTCGAAGGCGGCGCGATCGCGGTCACCGGCGGCACCTCGTCGATCGATTATTTCTCGGTCGGCGGCGGCACCGGCAACACCGCGGCCCTGAACATCTCGGGCGGCACGCTCAACACCGGCATCGCCATGCAGGTGGGCGACTGGGGCGGCACCGGAACGGTGAACCAGACCGGCGGCGTGGTGAACATCTCGCCGACGTGCGGCGACGTCGCGCGCTGCGTCACGCTCAATATCGGCAACCAGGGCGGCAACGGCACCTACGACATCAGCGGCGGCACGCTGAACCTGCTCGGCGGACTGAACGATATCGGCCGCAACAGCGGGTCGCAGCCGGTGAGCACCGGTCTGCTGGAGATCTCCGGCAGCGGCGTCGTCTCGCTCCAGACCGGCATCAACGGTCCGGCGAGCCTCGTCATCGGCAACCGCGAGGCCGGGGCGACCCAGGGCCAGTCCTCCGGCCGCATCCTGCAGAACGGCGGCACGCTGACGGTCAATGCCGGTTCGCACCTCTATCTCTCGGCCTACGGCAACGGCCAGTACGACCTCAACGGCGGCACGCTGCAGGTCGGCGGCAGCGACGGGCTGGTCGGCCGCTATGCCGGCAGCGGCAGCTACGTGTTCAATCTCGGCGGCGGCACCATCCAGGCGATCGGCAGCGCGCTCACCACCAACGTCGCTGCGACGCTCGTCTCGGGCACGTCCTCGACCATCGACACCAACGGGCTCGGCGCCACGCTTTCCGGCGTGTTCTCCGGGGCCGGCGCGCTCCTGAAGACCGGCGCGGGCACGCTGACGCTTTCCGGCGCCAACACCTATGGCGGCGGCACCACGATTTCCGGCGGAACGGTTCAGGTCGCGTCCGACGGCAACCTGGGCGATGCGGCGGGCGGGCTGACGCTGCGCGGCGGCACGCTCGCGACCACCGGGACCTTCTCGACGGCCCGCGCGATCACGCTCGGCACCGGCGGCGGCACCCTGAACACCGCCACGGGCACGACGCTGACGGCGACGGGCACCGTGGGCGGAACCGGGGGACTGACCAAGGAGGGCGCCGGCACGCTCGTGCTTTCCGGCTCCAACAGCTATGCCGGCGGCACGACGATCTCCGGCGGCACGGTGCAGGTGTCCGCCGACGGCAATCTCGGCGATGCGGCGGGTGGGCTGACGCTCGGCGGCGGCACGCTCGCGACCACGGCGACCTTCGCCTCCGCGCGCGCGGTGACGCTGAACGGCGGCGGCACCTTCTCCACCGCCGACGGCACCACGCTCACCCTTTCCGGCGCCATCGGCGGCACCGGCGGGCTGACGAAGACCGGCACCGGAACGCTGACGCTGGCGGGGACCAGCAGCTACAGCGGCGGCACGACGGTTTCGGCGGGTGTGCTGCGCGGCACGACGGCGAGCCTTCAGGGCGATATCGCCAACAATGCCGCCGTTGTGTTCGACCAGTCGACCACCGGAACCTATACCGGTGCGATGAGCGGCACCGGCTCGCTGACGGTTGCCGGCACCGGCACGCTGATCCTGACCGGCGCCAACACCTACACCGGCGGCACGACGATTTCCGCGGGCACGCTGCAGGTGAGCGCGGCCTCGCTGCCCGGCGATGTGGTGAACGATGCCAGCCTCGTGTTCGACCAGGCGAGCGACGCGAGCTTCGCCGGCGACATCTCCGGCACGGGTGCCGTGACGAAGACGGGGGTGGGCACGCTCACGCTGACGGGTGCCAACAGCTATGCCGGCGGCACCACGGTTTCGGCGGGCACGCTGCCGGTGACGCCCGCGAGCCTGCCCGGCAACGCCTCCGTCGCGAGCGGCGCGACGCTCGCGTTCGATATGGCCTCGGATGCCACGTTCAGCGGAGCGATCAGCGGTGCCGGCGCCTTGCAGAAGACCGGTGCGAGCACCCTGACCCTGACGGGGACGAACAGCCTGACCGGCGGCACGACGGTCAATGGCGGCGTCCTCCAGATCGGCAACGGCGGCACCAGCGGCAGCCTTACCGGCCCGGTGACGCTGGCAAGTGGCACGGCGCTGGCGTTCGACCGCTCGGACGCGGTGAGCTTCGCCGGGGCGATTTCCGGCTCCGGCGCGTTGGAGCAGGTCGGCAGCGGCACGCTGACCCTGACGGGGACGAACAGCTATACCGGCGGCACCACGGTTTCGGCCGGTGTGCTGCGCGGCACGACGGCGAGCCTTCAGGGCGGCATCGCCAACAATGCCGCCGTCGTGTTCGACCAGTCGACCACCGGAACCTATGCCGGCGCGATGAGCGGCACGGGATCGCTGACGGTTTCCGGCACCGGCACGGTGGTGCTGACCGGCGCCAACGCCTACACCGGCGGCACGACCATCTCGGCCGGCGCCGGGCTGCGCGTCGGCAACGGCGGCGCGACCGGCAGCCTGACGGGTGCCATCGCCAATGCCGGCTCGCTCACCTTCGACCGTACCGGTACGCTGACGGTTTCCGGCGTGATTTCCGGCGCGGGCACCCTCACCCAGGCCGGCACCGGCACCACCGTGCTCTCCGCCGCCAACACCTACAGCGGCGCGACCTCGATCGCCGCCGGCACGCTCCAGGCCGCCGTCGCGAACGCTCTCTCAGCGTCGAGCGCCGTCGATGTCGCAGCCGCCGCCACTCTCGACATGAGGGCCGCCAACCAGACCATCGCCGGGCTGACCGGCTCGGGCTCGGTGTTGCTCGGCGTGCGGACGCTGACGCTGGGCGGCGGCAACACCGACGACGTCTTCGCCGGGGCCTTCTTCAGCGGCAACGGCAGCATCGTGAAGACCGGCACCGGCAGCCTGACGCTGACCGACACCTCCGGCCAGTCCAGCATCGATACCCTCACGCTCTCCTCCGGTTCGCTGTTCGTGAACGGCACGATCGCGGTCTCGACGGTGGCGGCGAATGCCGGCACGCTCGGCGGTTCCGGCACGATCGACGGCGGCGTGAACATCGGCGCCAACGCCACGCTGGCTCCCGGCGCGAGCGGCGCCGCCGGCACGCTCGCCATTGGTGGCGGACTGACCGTCGCTGCCGGCGCGAACCTCGTGTTCGATCTCGGCCAGCCCAATGTCGTGGGCGGGCCGGAGAACGACCTCATCACCGTGGGCGGGGGCTTGGCCCTCAACGGCGGCATCCTCACCATCAATGCCGGCAGCAGCTTCCTGCCGGGCAGCTACCAGCTCATCAGCTACGCCGGCACCCTCGGCAACGCCGATCTGACGCTCGCGAACGTGCCCGCGAACCTGTCTTCGAGCGTGATCCAGACGGCCGTGACGGGCCAGGTCAACCTGATCGCCATCGAGGACGGCCTGTCGATGCAGTGGTGGAACGGCGCCGGCACCCCCGGCAGCGGCACCATCACGGGCGGCAGCGGGACGTGGGACACGAGCGCGAGCTGGTCCAACGTCGACGGCACCATTGGCCAGAGCTGGATCGACGGCGGCATGGCCGTCTTCACCGGCACCGCCGGGACGGTCGACCTGCCGGATTACGCGAACGCCTCCGGCCTGCAGTTCGCCGTGGACGGCTACGAGCTCTCCGGCGGCGGGACGCTGACCCTGGTTCAGGCGGCCGACAGCACCGCCCCGTTCATCAAGGTCGACGAGGGCGCGACGGCGACGATCGCGGTGCAGATCGACGGCAGCGACGGCCTCACCAAGACCGGCGCCGGCACGCTGATCCTGACGGGAGCGAATACCTACTCCGG
>JAEZMP010000556.1 GCA_023442215.1 Pseudomonadota bacterium | reverse complement strand
AGCTCTACCAGTCGATCGCCCTCACGAGCAGCCACCGCCTGGTGTACGGCTCGCCGGTCGAGGTCGCCGACCAGCTCGAGGAATGGTTCGTCGAAGGTGGTTGCGACGGCTACAACATCGCGCCCGCGTATGCGCCGGAGGGCTTCACAGACTTCTTCCGCGCGGTCGTTCCGGAACTCCAGCGGCGCGATCTCGTCAGGACACGCTTCGAAGGCACGACCCTGCGCGAGAACCTCGGCCTGCCACGCCCGCCGTCGCGATATGCCACTGCCCCGGTTCAGGAGAAGATCGCGTCATGACGGTTCTTCATGCCGCGGTCGCGCGCTTCCTCGGGGTCCTTCGCCAGCGGATCGAAGCCGAACCGGCGAACGATCCGGGTTTCATCCGCGAGCGAGACGCTCTCCTCTCCGTCTGGCCGACCCCGGAGGACGACGGGAGCGCTTCCGCCGCACGGGCTGTTGCTCAGGACCTTGCCCCCGTTCTTGCCCCCGCTCTTGCGCCAGCCTGCGGCTTCCTGCCGGCCGCGCTCGATGCGGCCTGCGACGGGCCGGAACGGACCATCGGCGAGACGCTTCTCGCCATCGCGCCGGCGCTCGCCTGGGGTTACGGCTATCCGGCCGATCCTCGCCGGCCCGATCTGCCCGAAGCCGTCGCCTTCGCCGATATCGCCGGCAAGCAGGGCCTCGTGACGGCTCCCGGGATCGGCATCGGCCTGACGCTGATCGCGCCGGAAACCCTCTACCCGAGTCACGCCCACCCGGCCGTCGAGTTCTATCTCGTGCTCTCGGGAACGGCGGCCTGGACCGCCGGCGCGGACGTCGCGGCGGCCCGTCCGCCCGGCAGCCTCATTCTGCATCCCGAAAGCATCCCTCACGCGATGGCGACGGGCCGGGAGCCGCTGCTCGCGATCTTCACCTGGCATGGCGACATTGCCTCGCCGTCCGTCTACCTCGACTGAGATCGTCCCGGCGTGACGTTCGTCGCCGCGGCGTAAATACAGGTTGGCTTCAGGATACAGCCATGGTCAGCACCGAATTCTCCCCCGCAACCGCTTTAGCAAGTGGTGCCCTCATCGGACTGTCAGCCACGATCCTGATCATCTTCACCGGACGCATTGCCGGGGTCAGCGGCATCGTCAGCCAGTTGTTCCCACCCTATCGAGACAGCGGGCTGAGCGGCCGCGTGGCCTTCACAGCGGGACTGTTGGCCGCCCCGCTTCTTCTTAAGGTTTCGGGCTTCGCCATTCCGCAAACGGCTTCCAGCGATCTCGTCCTTCTCGTCGTGGCGGGGTTTCTCGTGGGGTTGGGGACTGTGGTCGGCAACGGCTGCACCAGCGGACATGGCGCCTGCGGGCTGGCTCGCCTGTGACGCCGTTCGCTGGTCGCGACGCTCGTCTTCATGGCGGCGGCAGCTGTGACCGTCTTCGTCGTCCACCATCTCATAGTGGGATGAATTTGATGTTCCGTTCCGTGCTTCGGGTCGCCATTCAAGGGTTTGCCGGCCTGCCGTTCGGCTTGGGGCTCGCTCTCTCCGGCATGATCGATCCTTCGTGTCGGGCTTTCCGACCGCGCCAGCGCCTATCCAAGCCATCTTTCGGGAGGCAGCAGCAGCGGGTGGCGATCGCGCACGCTCGCGATGAACCCGGAGGTCATCCTGTTCGATGAGCCGACCTCGGCGCTCGATCCCGAACTCGTCGGCGAGGTGCTCGGCACCATCCGCGACCTCGCGGCCGAGAAGCGCACGATGGTGATCGTCACCCACGAGATGCACTTCGCCCGAGACGTCGCCGACCGCGCCATCTTCGTCGACGGCGGCGTGATCGTGGAACAGAGCCCGTCGAAGGCCCTGTTCGACTTGCCACGGGAAGAACGCACGCGCCGCTTCCTGCAAAAATCCCGCGACGGAAGGTGAGCGGCCGAGGCCCTCGCCCTATCCCGCTCTCTGGCCCCATCCGAAGAAATCCTGCCATGACGTCTCAGCGCATCGCCTTCAACGCCTTCGATATGACGTGCATCATGCACCAGTCGCCGGGATTGTGGACCCACCCGGCAGACCGCTCGACCGACTACAACAAGCTCGGCTACTGGACCGATCTCGCGCGCCTCCTGGAGAGGGGCAAGTTCGACGGGCTATTCATCGCGGACGTGCTCGGCGTCTACGACACCTATCAGAATTCGCCCGACGCTTCGATCCGCCGCGCGATGCAGATCCCCGTCCATGACCCGCTGATGCAGGTCTCCGCCATGGCGGCGGTGACGGAGAAACTCTCCTTCGGCGTCACCGTTTCCGCCACCTACGAACAGCCCTACGCGCTGGCGCGCCGGTTCAGCTCGCTCGATCACCTGACCAACGGGCGCATCGCTTGGAACATCGTCACCAGTTATCTCGACGGCGCTGCCCGCAATCTCGGCCATTCCCAGCAGATCTCCCACGACGAGCGCTACGCGCTTGCCGACGAGGTGGTCGACGTCTGCTACAAGCTCTGGGAAGGCTCGTGGGACGACGACGCGGTGGTGGCCGACCGCGCGGCCAAGGTCTATGCCGACCCCGCCAAGGTCCGGGGCATCGGGCACAAAGGGACATATTTCTCGGTTCCCGGCGTGCACCTCAGCGAGCCGTCGCCACAGCGTACCCCGGTCATCTGGCAGGCAGGGACATCGCCGGCCGGGCGCGCCTTCGCGGCACGGCATGCAGAGGCGGTGTTCACCGTCGCGCCGACCCCGCAGATCCTGCGGACATATGTCGACGACATCCGCAAGATCGCCGGGGAGAACGGACGCGACGTCCGCAGCGTGAAGATCTTCACCGAGATCACGATCGTGACCGCGGAATCCGACGCCGCCGCACAGGCGAAGTACGAGGACTACCTGTCCTACACCGACTATGAGGGTGCCCTCGCCTTCTATGCCGGCATCACCGGGATCGACCTGTCGCAGCTCGATCCAGACCAGCCCCTGCGCTATGTCGATACGGATTCCGCCCGCTTCGCACTGGAGATCTTCTCACGCGCCGATCCAGACCGCGTGTGGACGCCCCACGAGGTCGCGCAGTTCGTCGGCATCGGTGCGATGGGACCCGTGTTCGTCGGTGGGCCGTCGAAGGTCGCCGACGAGATCGAGCGCTGGGTCGACCAGGCCGACATCGACGGCTTCAATCTCGCTTATGCGGTCACGCCCGGTACGTTCGAGGACTTCATCACGTTCATCGTGCCTGAACTCCAGGCCCGCGGGCGCTACTGGCAGGATTACGATGATGCCACGACCGTCCGCGAGCGCCTCTACGGGGTGGGCCAGAAGCGGGTGCGGGACGATCATCCCGCCGCCCGCTATCGCCGCTGAAGCGCGGTGAAGCCTACCACGCCAGCACGGTGGGGTGGCGTGTTGCAGCGCCGCGCCCGCGGAGGCGCGAGCGGCTTCTTCGACAGCCTGTCAGACCAAGCTTGTTCGTGATCCGGCAAAGACGATGCCGCCCGGGGCCGCTTCCGGGGAAACATATTCTCCGCGATCGCGCGCCGCTGTCTGCCTTGCATCTGTCGGTCGGCATCGGGAGACTTATAGTAACGTGGTCGGCGATGCGGCGTGCGTGCCGCGCGATCTCCGTTTCCTTCCCGCCATGCAAGGATGAGGCAGGCCCATGGACATCCGGCTTCTTACCGGCTTCGTCACCACCGCGGAACTGGGCAATGTCACACTGGCAGCGGAGAAGCTGCACATCACTCAATCGGCGCTCTCGCGGCAGATCAGGGCGCTGGAGGACATGCTGGGCGTGTCGCTGTTCCAGCGTATTGGCAAGCGGATGCGGCTATCGCCGGAGGGCGCGGCACTGCTGCCGCGCATGAACGCCGTGCTGCAGGCCAGCCGCACGCTGCAGGCGAGCGCCGGACAACTGCGCAAGGGCGAGAGCGGGCTTTTGCGCGTGGGGGCGTGCTCGCAGGTGATCGAGCGCTTCCTGCCCGATTTTCTCGCTCGCTGGCAGCGCGACAACCCCTCGATCGCCGTGCAGATCGCGGAGGGCGGCGGCGCCGACCTCAACGCCCGCCTTGGCGAAGGCGCCATCCAGATCGCCATCAACGCCGCCAGCTTTCTGGAAGATCACTATGAGGCCACCACCCTGGGGACGCTTTCTCTGACCGCCGTTGCCACGCCGGAACTGATCGGCGACGGGGACGGACTGATCGAGATCGCCGACATCGCTCGCCATCCCCTGCTTCTGCTCAACCACCGCCATGCGTCGCGAGAGATGCTGGACGCCGCCTGCCGACTGGCGGGGGTCAGTCCGCAGGTGGCGCTGGAGAGCAACGCCCCGCATACGCTGCTGGCGCTGGCCGAGGCCGGCAGCGGCATCGCCGTGGTGCCGGCGGCGGCCCCGCCGGCCGCAGGGCGACTGCACGCCCGCCCGCTCGGCTATGGGGGGCGGGTGCTGTCGTTCGATATCTGCGCGATGTGGCGCATCAGCGAGGGATTGCCGCCCTATGGCCTGCGCTTCGTGGAGTTGTTGCGCCGGCACATCGCCGATGCCGCCGAACCGGCGACCGGCAGTGAAAAAGTGGTGCTGATGCGCCGCGTCGGCGCTTGAGGCTGCCGGACTCCGAAGCCGGCATATTCGCGATAGGCATGAATTTCGATAGCAAATCGGCATTGGACCGGCAGCCACCCGTTCACCCATCATGAGGCTGTATCTTCAGGCCCGTGAGGTGTCCGCGCCGGAGGGCTCGTCCGCGCGCACCGTTCCGCGCCCCCGTTTGCCTCAAACCGAGGGTCCCGCTCCATGGTGGCCAAGCAGTTCCGCGTTGCCGCGCTTCCCGCACTGTCGCAGGAACGGATCGTGCTGGTGTTCGCGGTGGCGCTGTTCGCTCTTTATGCGCTGACACTGCCGGGCTTTCTGGCGCCGGGAAATCTTGTCGCCATCGTTCGCTCTATCGCCGTGCTCGGCATTCTGGCAGTGGGCATGGGTATCGCCGTCATCGGGCGCGGCATCGACCTGTCGATGATCGCCGTCATGGCGATGGCCACCGCTTGGCAGCTCCAGCTCATGACGGATGGCACGTCCGCGATGGCCGCGACCCTCCTGGTGGGCGCGGCGGTGGTGGGAGTCGGGCTGTTCAACGGCCTCCTGATCGCCTACGGCAACGTGCCGGCGGTATTTGCCACCATCGCGTCGGCGGCGATGGTGTTCGGCGTGGTCCGTTCCCAGCTCATCACGCAGGACACCGTGCCGGTGCCGGCGGAGGGCGGCTTTCTCCTTGCCTTCGGCCAGTGGCGCCCGGTCGGCGTGCCGGCTGAGGTGGTGACCTTCGCCGTCGTCGCCCTGCTGGCGCTGCTGCTGCTGCGTTTCACCCGCGCCGGCCGCTACATCTACTACAACGGCGACAACGCGGAGGCCGCGCGCATAACCGGCCTGCCGGTGCGTCCGCTGGTGCTGCTTCAATATGTGCTCTCCAGCCTCGCCGGCTGGGTTGCCGGCCTCGTCACCGCGGCGGGCCTGCAGACCATCAACACCCGCATCGTCAATTCCACGCTTCTCTACGACGTCATTCTGGTGGTGGTGATCGGCGGTATCGGCCTCTCGGGCGGCCGCGGCGGGGTGCGCAACGTGGTGGTGGGGGCGCTGTTCATCGGCATCCTGCTGAACGGCATGATCATCCTCGACCTGCCGCACATCTGGCAGAACCTCATCAAGGCGCTGATCCTGCTCGCCGCGCTCATCGTCGACGGTCAGCTCAATCCGCGTGACGAG
>JAEZMP010000408.1 GCA_023442215.1 Pseudomonadota bacterium | reverse complement strand
CCCCCCCCCCCCCCCCCCCCCCCCCCCCCCCCCCCCCCCCCCCCCCCCCCATGTCGGAAATCGCGCATTCGAGCTATCTCGATTTCGGCGGCTATCAGCTCACGTCGGCAACCGACGTGCCGACCGCCTACGGCTACACGCCGTCGCAGACTTTCGTGGCGCCCGCCGGCTCCACCATCAACGTTGCCCTGGTGCTGGACCGGGCGAACGACCCGAGTTCGCTGCTCTCGCTCGACTGGGACGACCGGCAGAAGACGCTGGCGAGCCTCAACGCCAGCAACACGCTCTGGACGACCTACGGCACGGATCCCGCCGTCTATGACAGCGCGAAGCGCACCCTGACGGATGCCGGCTACACCGTCATCGGCGACAGCGCCGCGAGCGACGGCTACATCAGTTCGGCGGCATCGCGCACCATCTGGGTGTCGCTTTCGTCCGCCCAGTTCGGGACCCTGTTCGGAACGCCTTTGATGGCGGCTTCGACCGACAGCGCCGCGCACACGGATCCCTCCAAGGTCCAGCTGCTCTACTGGAACGGCAATCTCTCGCTGCCGGATCAGTTGAGCAGCGTCCTGAGCGGGCTTTGGGTCGACTACGGCACGTCGCCGAACGAGGAGACCCTGCTCGGCGGCTCCGCCACGCTGCCCACGGGCTCGCAGAGCATCGGCAACGATGCCACGACCAGCGGTCAGGTATCGCTGTTTCCACAGGCCGTCGCGGGTCTCTACAATTTTCCGCTCGCCAACATCAGCACCCAGACGGGAACGATCGGCCTGGTCGAGCCAGGTATCGGCTCGGCATTGCCGAGTTCGTCGACCCAGACGTTCCAGCAGCTCCTCGACGCCTATCGCAGCTCGGCCGGCATCAACACGCCCGGAAGCTACTATACCGTCGCGAACGCCGGTCAGGTTCATGCCCAGGAAGGCGAGCGATCGCTCGATGTCGGCGTGGTGACGGCGATCAACCCCTCCAGCACATTCGGGCTCTATGCAGGGTCCGGCCCGCGCGGCACCGTTTACACTGCCTATCAAGGGGCGATCTGGGACACCGGTCACGACCTCAGCACCATCAGTTCCTCGTGGAATGACGGAATGGTGTCGTCACCGGACTCGCCGTTCCTGAAGGCCTATCGTGAGTTGTTCGTCGACGCGGCTCTGCGCAACATCACCGTATTCACCGACGCCTTCGACGGCGGCTCGGGCAATGAGAACGGCACGGGTCTCGCCAACCTCGCCTATTCCAACATGAGCCCGTTCAACGTGACCGTCGGCGGCACGTCGATCAGCACCAACTCCGCTGCGGCGACCGACGTCACGCTCAACGAGATCGTCGCGGCCGCGGCAGCGCACGACCTCGGCACACTCAAGGTCCTGATCGCCGGGGGGCTGACGACGCTGCCAGGCAGCGACAGCCTGAGCGCGAAGCTCGTGGAAGCGGTCTGGAACCAATACTATTATACGCCCGACGCCGACGGCAGCGGCGGCACCCTGTGGCCGGGCTACCTTGAGAATTTCACGACCTCCGGCGGCGTCGACACCACGCAGGGCATTCCACATTACCAGCTGGACTCGGGGATCTTTCCGCACTCGGTCAACCCCGGCGCGGAGTTAGGCCGCGGCGTGCCGGACGTCTCCGCCCTCGCCGGCGGCAACATGTATTACATCACGCCGTTCGGCGACATGGCCGGCCTCGACCCGTATGGCGGTGGCACCAGTGCCGCCACGCCGCTCTGGGCGTCGCTGACGACGCAGCTCGACGCCGTATTCGCCGATCAGGGGCTGCCGCAGCTCGGCTACATGAACGATCTGCTCTACACGGCGGCGATCGTGGCGCCGGGCTCGTTCAACGACATCATGCTCGGGAACAACATCTCGACCTTCACCTATGGCGGCAACGTCGTCACTCAGGACGGCGGCACGGACTACAACATCACGCCGACCGGTCACGGCTACTACGCCACGCCCGGCTACGATCTGACCACCGGTCTCGGCTCGCCGAACGGCGTGCTGCTCGCCCGCGCCCTGAGCAGCATTGCCCACACCCAGATGTGGTTCGACACGCCACCGGTTCTGTCCGGGCACAGCGGCGACAACACCCTGACCAGCCCGCTTTCCCAGAGCCTGCTGGTGCAGCCGATCCTGTCGGCGGATTCGGCGATCTCGCTCCACAGCTCCGGCGGCACGACGGCCTTCGACGCGTCCGGCAGTTCGGCCTATGCGTGGACGAGCCAGTTCGCCCAGCAGGCGCTGCAATCCGATTTCTCATCGAGCCTCGTCACGATGTTCGACGGTCAGTCGCAGTCGGCACCGACCCAGGTGTCGCTCGGCGCGAACTGGTCGCTGTCGGTTGGCATCGGCGGCGGCCAGAGCACGGCGCCGCAGGCCTCGCTGTCGTCTCCCTACGGGTTCGTCGATTATGTGGGCGCGAGCGGCAGGGACGCGGTGGAGATCGCCCGGCCCGTGGCCGTCGCGGAAACGGCGGGCGGCGCCGACAACCAGGATGCCGTGGTGCGCATCCGCCAGAGCGGCGTCAACGATGTCGGGCTGACGCTCTACAAGGTCGACGATTATTCCGGCACCATCAACGGCGTCGCGCCGGGCTCGCAGGGCTATGCCGCCGCGGCGGATTCGCGCGCCTACCACACGGTGACCGGCGCGACGATGATCGACGGACCCGGCTTCGGCGACTATGCCCAGACCGAGATCACCGGGGTGAACGCCGGCGATCTCGTCGCGATGAAGCTCTCGGTGGGCGACAACACCTACTGGGCGTTCTCGCAGGCGAACGAGACGGTGAACGACCAGCAGGTCACCCATCTCTGGAATTACGGCCTCAACACCTGGGGATGGGAAGACCTCTACGGCGGCGGCGACCACGACTATAACGATCTCGTCGTGCAACTCGATTTCACCAGCGCCTCAGGGCACGGCTGGCTCGTCTGATGGCGGCGCCGGCAGGGCGGCAGCGGCGAAGATGCGCCGCGCGGCATCCATGCCGGCGATTTCCTGAACGAGCTTGGCGCGAACGGCGTCCGTGAAACGCCGCGTCTCGTCCGCGATCTCGACGAAGGCGCCCGGGCCCCCGATCACGTTGTCGCGGTAATAGTCCTCGAGCGGCTGGCCGGTCCACGCCATGCTTCCCGCGGTCTGGCTGCCCGCGCGGCGCACGGAGAGCGCGTTGATCACGGTGCCGCCGGCCACGACCTGATCCCGGGCCTCCCGGATCGGCGCGCCGCCGATGTTCGGGCCATCGCCTGAGACGTCGATCACCCGCTTCAGGCCTTCCGCGGCGTTCTCGTTCATCAGCCTGTCGGCGAACAGGATGGCATTGGAGATCGAGTTGTAGCCGTAGCTGCGGCGCGGTGCGGCGAGGAGACGGTCCGCGAAAGCGCGGGCATCGTCAGGCGTGCGGATCGTCATCCAGTCGACGACGATGTCCTGGCTGCTCGGCGCGCCCCATTCGAGATAGAGCACGGCGATCGCGCCGTGAAGATTGCCGGCGATCGCCGACATCACCTCCGGGCTGGTGAGGGCGGAGGCGTAGCCCTCCCGCTGCAGTTTCAGTTCTTCCGGATCGATCGAACCCGAGCCATCGGCGGCGAGCACAAGTTCGAGATCGACGGTCTCGGCCGTGGCGTCCGCCGCCATGCCGAGCAACAGCGCGAGGGCCATCGGCATCACCGCCGCGAAAGCGGGAAGCCGCCCCGGAGGCCTGCCTGAGGGTTTACAGGGCCTGCCTGCGGGCGGGCTTTGATCGAGACGCGCGCGGGTCATGGGCCTTCCCCCGTCGTTCGAAAGGACCAGCCTATTCCCTCGCGGCAGCGGCGGCGAGTGCCGCGGGATCACGCTGTCTTGAGGGTGGCGTCAGAACGCGTCGCCGCACTCCTCCCGGATCAGATGACGGAAAAGGGCGTATGCGGCCTCCGCGATCGGCCCCGCGGCGATGGGGTGGCCGTCGACGGACGTCACCGGCAGCGTCACGCGCACGCTGTTGGTCAGGAAGATCTCGTCCGCGCCGACGATCATCTCCAGCGTCACGGGGCTTTCGCGGCAATCGAGGCCGGCGTCCGCGCCGTGACGCAGCAGAAGGCCGCGCATGATGCCGTCGAGCACGCCCTCCGAGCGAGGCGGCGTGAGGACCGTACCGTTCCGCACCACGAACAGGTTCGCCATGGTGGACGAGGCCGCCCTGCCGGCGGTGTTGAGCATCAGCGCGTCGTCCGCGCCGGCCGCCTGAGCCGCGGCGAAGGCGAGCACATTGTCGAGATAGGCGAGCGACTTGAGCCGGGCGACCGGCGACGTCTCGTTGCGGCGGATGGCGGCGGTAGCGAGCCGCACCGGGACGAACGCAATCGCCGGGTTCCAGGGTGCGAGGGTCGCGAACACGCTGGGCACGGGATCGGCCGGTGGCTTCAGGCCGCGCGGCCCGCTGCCCCGGGTGACCGTGAGCCGGATGACGCCGCGCCCGCCTTCCGCATGGGCCGCGAGCGCCGCCACCGCCTTCACCGCTTCCGCAAGCGGGGCTGCGAAACCGAGCACGGCCGCGGCGGCCTCGAGGCGCGCGAGGTGGTCGGCGGACCGGAACGGCACACCGCCGAACACGGTGATGGTCTCGAACAGGCCATCAGCCAGAGTGAGGCCACGATCCGCGAGATCGAACGGCTGGGTGGTCGTGGCGTGGAGCGCTCCGTCGAACCAGATCATGGTGGTCTTCGCCTCGCCGTCGGTGCCGCGGCAGGAGCCTGTCCTTCATCCACCGGATGATTCCATCCAATGGGGAAGCGCTCTAGGAGCCGGAGCTTTCGGGGTTGAACGGAACATGGTCGAGAAAATTGGCGAGCAGGTCGTAGCCGCACTCGGTCACGATGGATTCCGGATGGAACTGCACGCCGAAGGTCGGATGGACGTTGTGGGCGAGGGCCATGATCTCGCCTTCCGCGGAGCGCGCCGTCACGGCAAGCGGGGAGACGGGCGGCAACTCCACGATCAGCGAATGGTAGCGGCCGACCGCGAGCGGCGAAGGCAGCCCGCGGAACAGCCCGCCGCCCTCGTGACGGATCGGGGCGGCCTGGCCGTGAAGAGGCCGGCGCGCGCGCACGACGCGGCCACCGAACGCCTGACCGATGGCCTGGTGGCCGAGGCAGATGCCGAGAATCGGCACCCGCCCGCTGAGGCGGGCGACGACGTCGAGCGAAATGCCGGCCTCGTCCGGCGTGCACGGCCCCGGCGACAGCACGATCGCGTCGGGCAGGTCTGCGGCGATGGCGTCGACCGTCACGGCGTCGTTGCGCACCACGGCCGGCTGCGCGCCGAGCTCGGTGAAATAGCGCGCGATGTTGAAGACGAAGGAATCGTAGTTGTCGACGATGACGATGCGCGGCCGCGCCTGCGTGGGAGGGCGGCCCGGCCCGTACGCGCTCTTGTCCCCGGCCTTCATGGCGCACCCATCCTGGCGAGATCGGGTTGCGCCAGCATCCGGCTCGCTTTCGTCTCTGTCTCGTCGAACTCCGCCGCCGGGGCCGACAGGGCGGTGATGCCGCCGCCGGTCTGGAAGCTCGCCTCGCCGTCGGCGAACGTCACGGTGCGGATGGCGATGTTGAGGTCCATGGTGCCGTCGAAGCCGAGATAGCCGATGGAGCCGCAATAGACGCCGCGGGCACGGCCTTCCAGCGCGCCGATGATCTCCATCGCCCGCACCTTCGGCGCGCCTGTGATCGAGCCGCCGGGAAAGGCGGCGACGATCAGGTCGAGGCCGTCGCGGTCCGGCCCGAGCGAGGCGCGGACGACCGAGACGAGGTGGTGGAGCCCGGCATAGGTTTCGACGCCGCACAGCACCGGCACGGCAACGCTGCCCGGCTCGGCGACGCGCGAGAGGTCGTTGCGCATCAGGTCGACGATCATGACGTTCTCCGCCCGGTCCTTGACCGAGGCGGCGAGGGCGGCTGCCGCGGCGGCGTCCTCTTCCGGGTTGTCGGCACGCGGCGCGGTGCCCTTGATCGGCCGGGTCTCGACCTGCCCGCCGGCGAGCTTCAGGAACCGTTCCGGCGAGCTGGAGGCGATGAAGAGCGGGTCGAAATCGAGGAAGGCGGCGAAGGTCGCGGGATTGCGCGCCCTGAGATCGAGATAGAACGCCAGCGGCGGAAAGCCCGCCGGCAGCGGCGCCGAGAACCGGCGGGCGATGTTGGCCTGGAAGATGTCGCCGGCAAGCACCAGGTCGATGGTGCGCGCCACGGCGGCCTCGTGGGCTGCCCGCCCGGCATCCGCCCGCCATGGGAGCGGGGGCGCGGAGGGGCGAGACGGCAGCGGCGCGCGCAGGCGGGAGAGCACCGCCTCGCGACGCGCGGCCGCACGCACGGCGCGGGCTGCCCCGGTTTCGGGAAAACCGGTCGAGATCAGCCACGCCCGTCCGGCCGCATGGTCGAAGGCGATGGTCCAGTCGAACAGATGAAAGGCCGCCTGAGGCACCGAGCCCGCATCGATGGCGGCTTCCGGCAGCCGTTCGAGGCAATGGCCGAACTCATAGGAAAAAAATCCGAGCGCGCCGCCCTGGAACGGCGGCAGGCCGGGGAGTGTCTCGGCGCGGTAGGAGGCGAGCACGGCCCGCAGGGCTTCGAGCGGATGGCCCGGCCGCGCCACGCCGTCGAGGAACAGGCGGCCGTCGCGCACGGCGATGTCGGCGAAGGGGTCCGCGGCGAGGAACGAGTAGCGCCCGAGTTCCGTGTGCGCCATCGCGCTGTCGAGGAAGGAGAGCCCCGGCCGATCCTGGAACCGGAGCAGCGTCTCGACGGGATCGAGGGGGCCGAGGTCGGTGACGAGGGGGTTCAAGGCCGGTCGCGCTCGCCCGTGTCGGGGCCCGAAGTGCGGGCTGCTGTTGCCGAAGGCACCGGCGGCGGATGAAGGACGGATTCGGCCGGGCCGGAGCCCTGTTGATAGCGTGTTCCGGGCGGCGCTGCCATCGGCACGGCACCGCGTCGGGAACGGCGTCCTAAGAAGAAGCTTGCCCACCGGCCGGGACGATCCGGCCGGTGGGCAGGGTCGGTCAGGACGGGATCGTCAGGTCTTGGCCGGCGCTGCCGCGGGCTTCGCAGCCGGGGCCTTCGTCTTCGGCGTCGCCTCTGCCTTCGCCTGGGAGGTGGGAACCGCATCGCCGAGCACGACGACGTGGGTGCCGACCGGGACGCGGGAATAGAGGTCGATGACGTCCTGGTTGATCATGCGGATGCAGCCCGACGACACCGAATGGCCGATGGTCTCCGGCCGGTTGGTGCCGTGGATGCGGTAGAGCGTGTCCTGCCAGCCCTGGTAGAGATAGAGAGCGCGCGCGCCGAGCGGGTTGTCGAGGCCGCCGGGCATGCCCTTGCGGTACTTCTCGAGCCGCGGCTCGCGGTCGATCATCTCCGCCGGCGGAGTCCACTTCGGCCAGGCGTTCTTGAAGCGGATGATGGCATCGCCGTGCCAGGCGAAGCCCGCGCGACCGACGCCGATGCCGTAGCGCACCGCCCAGCCGCCCGGCTGGACCTGGTAGAGGAAATGCGCGGCCGGATCGACGATGATCGTGCCGGGCTTCTCCTTGCCGGAATAGGGCACCACCTGCCGGTAGAACTGCGGGTCGATCTTCTTCAGGTTGACCGGCGGAACGGTGACGTCGCCGTCCTTGAGCGGACCGTACATCTGCTCAGGGGTCTGGCTCTGCCACGCGAAGGTCGGCGCGGGGGTCGGGATCGTCGTGCAGGCCGCGAGCGCGAACGGGGCGCCGACGATCAGCGTGCGCCGGGTCATCGAGAAGCCGGCCGGCTCGGCGTCCGTGCGGGCTTTGGTTCCGCCAAAGGCGGCGTTGATGAGCGAGGAACCCATCTTTACTCCAGGATTCTGTCTGAGGCCCGCGTGTCGGGGCGGCACGCGGGAACGGCTGGGCATCAGGGGAGGAGGCGGTTCTAATCTGCCCGGCCGCCCAGCTTGGCCTCCGGACCCATCGTCGAGGGCCGAATCCTTGCGTGGCAGACAGGGCTGGCAGCGCCGTCCGGCGCACGGTGCGCGTCGGCGGCTCGGGGAAGTTCGTCCTCAAACCCGCCCGCCACGCAAGATGGCGTTTGCGCCATGGCGGCAAATCGCGGGCTCCGCCGCTCGGTTTTGCGACCAAGTTGCGCCCGCGCCACAGGGGGCGGACACCGCGGCAGACGGCGCTGGCGGCACGGAAAGCGTGTGTTTCGTCCCGCCATGCCGCTCGGTTCGTGACAAACCCCGAACTCATCCTCTACACTGACGATCGTCGCAACGAATTCGGCTCGATCGTGCTCTCCTTCTCCGCCTCAATGGCGGCACCCGCATTGCGGGCAGCCGCCTCGTTCGCCGGCGCGATCCGCCGACTGACGCAACGGAACCGATGCGCCCGATGTTTCGAGAGCCCGTGATCTTGCCCGAGCGACCTTTGCCCTCCGACCCGGTCGATCCCGAGGAGCGGGCCGAATCCGGTCCGCCGCCCCACGCGGACGGTGCGACGCGCCGCCTCTCGGATCTGCTCGACACCGTCGCCCGCGCTCCGGTGGAGCGGCTGACGCTGCGCGAGATCGCCGTGATGATGGGCGACCGCGCCTTCGCCGCGATCATGTTCGTGTTCGGCTTCCTCAACGCGATCCCGACCGGGTTGCCGGGCATTTCCAGCGTGCTCGGCGCGCCGTTGCTGTTCGTGACCTTCCAGCTGATGCTCGGCCGCTCGACGCTGTGGCTTCCGCGGGTGATCGCCGACCGGTCGATCTCGACGGCGGATTTCGCCGCCATCAACAAGCGCGTGCGGCCCTGGATCATGCGGGCCGAACGGCTTTTGCGGCCCCGCCTTCTGTTCCTGACGGGGCGGACGGCCGACCGGCTGATCGGCTTCATCTGCTTCCTGCTGTCGGTGCTGATCTTCCTGCCGATCCCGCTCGGCAACGCGCTTCCCGGCGCCGCGGTCGCGCTGTTCGCGCTCGCGCTGTTCGAGCGCGACGGCATCGCCATGCTGTCCGGCCTTGCGACGGCGATCGGCTCGATCGTGATCGTCTCCGGCGTGCTCTACGCGATCATCAAGGGCACGCTGTTGCTTATCGCTTATCTTTTCCAGTTGTGAGGACCCATGCCCTCTCCTGACGTGCCCTCCCGCGAAGACGGTTCCGGCGACGATCCCGGCCGACCTTGCCTGCCCGGGCGACAACGAACCGGGACCGCTGCCCTGAAGGCTTGCGGCGGGCGGCGCCGGCCGGTCATGGTCGGCGCGCTCTCCTTCAACGCGGTCGGGTGAGCGGCGATGCCCTGGGGTCAACTCATCGTCGTGCTCGGGCTGTTGCTGCTCAACGCCTTCTTCGCGATGTCTGAACTCGCCGTGGTGTCATCGCGGCGCGCACGCCTTCAGCAGATGGTGGGCGACGGGAGGCGCGGCGCCGCCGCCGCCCTCAAGCTCGCCGAGGATCCGACCGGCTTCCTGTCGGCGGTGCAGGTCGGCATCACGCTCGTTGCCATCCTGTCCGGTGCCTACGGCGAATCGGCCTTCGCGGATCCGCTGTCCCACGAACTCGCGACCATCCCGGCGATCGCGCCGCATGCGAGCGCGATTTCGTCGACGATCGTGGTGTTTCTGCTCGCCTATGTTTCGCTCATCGTCGGCGAACTCGTCCCCAAGCGCGTCGCGCTGACCAATCCCGAGCGGTTCGCCTGCGTCGTCGCCGGCCCGATGACGATCATCGCCATCATCGGCCGGCCGATCGTTTGGCTGCTGCGCCGCTCGACGGAAGCGGTGCTGCGGCTGATCGGCGTGCGCGAGGACACCGAATCCCGCGTGACGGAAGAAGAGGTCAAGACGCTGATCGCGGAGGGCACCGAGGCGGGCGTGTTTCAGCCGGCCGAGCGCGAGATGATCGAGGGCGTGCTTCGCGTCGCCGACCGTTCCGTGCGTTCGATCATGGTGGCGCGGCCGGACGTGATCTGGCTCGATGTCGACGATCCGACCGACGCCGTGCTCGACGAGATCAGCACCAGCGGACATTCGCGCTATCCGGTCGCCCACGGCGACATCGAGGCCGTGTTCGGCGTCGTCCACGCCAAGGACCTTCTCGAGCAGCAGCGCAGCACCGGGGCGGTCGACCTCGAGGCCGCGGCCCGGCCGCCCGTGTTCGTGTCCGACCGCACGCCGATCCTCAAGCTCCTCGACCAGTTCCGCTCCGGCAACGTTCATCTCGTCGTCGTCGTCGACGAGCACGGCAGCTTCGAGGGTATCGTCACGCCGTCCGACATCTTGGCCGCCATAGCCGGCATTCTGCCGGAGGAAGGCGAGGCCGATTCGGAGGCCGTGCGGCGTCACGACGGCTCGTGGCTGCTCGACGGACGCATGGCGATCGACGACGTGGAACGCACGCTCGGCCTCAAGGACATGAACGAGGACGAGGACTTCACCACGCTTGCCGGCTTCGTCCTGAACGAGATGCGCCGCATCCCCTCCGCCGGCGAGAGCTTCGTCTGGAGAGGCTGGCGGTTTGAGGTGGTCGATCTCGACGGCCGGCGCATCGACAAGGTCCTCGCCAGCGCCACCAACGACGAGACGTGACGGTGGGCAGCAGGTAGCGGGCGCATGAGCGAAGCAATGCGGATGCGGGACGGGGAAGCGCAGGGCGGCGCCATGCCGACCGGGCCCGGTGCGGGCGGCGCGGGGCAGGGCAGGCGTGCCGGCTCCGGCCGGATCGCCGTCATCGACATCGCGCGGGGCGTCGCGCTCGTCGCCATGGCCTCCTATCACCTGTCGTTCGACCTCAGCTTCTACGGCTTCGTGTCGTGGCCGGTCACGACGGGGGCGGAGTGGGTCGCCTACGCGCGATCGATCGCTGCCACCTTCCTGATGCTCAGCGGCTTTTCCCTGGTGCTGATGACGCGGCGCGGCATCGTGCCGGCAAAGATCTTGAGGCGCGTGGCGGTCGTCGGCGGCGCGGCCGCGCTGGTCAGCCTCGGCACGTGGGCCGTTGTCCCGGACGACGTGGTGCGCTTCGGCATCCTGCACTGCATCGCCGTCACCACGGTGCTCGGCCTCGTCTTCGTCCGGCTGCCGCCACTGGCGACGCTCGCGGCTGCCGTAGTGGTGTTCGCGGTCCCGCAGTTCGCGCGAACCCCGGCGCTCGATTCGGTATGGCTCGTCTGGCTCGGCCTCGCGGCCGACCCGCCGTCCTCGATGGACTATGTTCCGCTGCTGCCCTGGTTCTCCGCCGTGCTCGTCGGCATCGCCGCCGGCCGCTTCGCGCTGGACCGCGATCTCCTGCGCGGCCTCGCGCGAATCGAGCCACGCTCGCGTCTCCTGCGCGGCCTCGGTTTCGCGGGGCGGCACAGCCTGCCGGTCTACCTGATCCACCAGCCGGTGTTCTTCGCGCTGATCGAGCTTTCGCTGCTGTTCGGAGCGACGCCCGCGGTGCGGGTCAGCGATTACCGGTCGAGCTGCATGGAAAGCTGTAGTGCCACCGGGAGCGGAGAGGCGAGCTGCACGACCTATTGTGGTTGCACCGCGGACGGATTCGGCCGCGCCGATCTCTGGAGCAATTTCGCTGCCGCCCGGCCAGGGACGTCCGAGCAGTCGGTCGTCGACGCCATCGTGCGCGAATGCCGGATGCGCGCCCTCGTTCCCGCCGGGCAATAGCGCACCCGCAGGCTCACGCCACGGCGTTCGGCACCCAGAGAATCCCCGGTCGGATCACCTCGATCCGAACGGGAGACGCTTCCGGCCGGTCAGTGCTTCTTGAACTGGAGCAGGGTGAACAGCCCGAGCGGCGGAACCAGCCGGTTCTCCACGAGCGTCACATCGGCGCGCCCGAGCAGACGCTCGACCGGCATTTCGAGGTCCCAGCCGAGCTTGGGCGACAGCGGCGACAGGCAGCGCTCCACCGGTGCCCATGCGCCCTTCCGCGAGCGGAAGTGGTTGACCACGATGACCGTGCCGCCCGAGCGGGTGACGCGCACGAGCTCGCTGAACACGCGCTCGGGATCCGGCACGGCACTCATCAGGTACATGCCGACGGTCGAATCGAAGCTGCCGTCCTCGAACGCCAGCTCCATGGCGTCCATCTCGATCAGCGCCTCGACGTTCTGCAGTCCGCGGCGGCGGACGCGCTCGCCAGCGCGGCGCAGCATCTCGGCCGAGAAGTCGATGCCGGTGACCTTCACGTCGGGCCTGTAGAGTGGAAGCGACAGGCCGGTACCCACCCCGGCTTCCAGTACCCGGCCGCCGAGCCGGTTCAACCGGCGCACCGCCATGTTGCGGCCCCGCGACATCGGCAGGTCGAACACCGTGTCATAGACCGGGGCCCACGTCGCATAGGCGGACTGCAGACCGCCGGAGGTCAGCGGGGTCGACCCATGCTTGTGGCGGGCGGCCTGCCTTTTGGGTGCAACCGTGCTACGCGACATGATCCGTTGTCCGTGAGTGGTCAGCCAGCCAGACGCAGGCCGTGGAGCCCGGGCGTTTGGAGGCCGGGCGAGCCCGGGGCCGCCTGGTCGTGGGGAGGAACGGGGCTTTGGGCGGCCTCGGGCGAGGCATTGATGGTGTGGGGACCGCGGGCTATGAAACCGCCGCCGAGCACGCGGGCGCGGGGCTCTGGCCCTTCGTAGAGCACGCAGGCCTGTCCCGGCGCAACACCGCTCTCGCCGCCCACGAGATCGACGAACACCGCGCCGTCCTCGATATGGAGCAGGGCGGGTGCCGGATCGCGGGTGGAACGGACGCGGGCGTGGATTTCAAGGCCGGCTGCCGCGGCCTCCTCGAGAGTGCCGTCGCCGATCCAGTTGACGTCACGCAGCGGAACCCGGCGCGTCACCAGGGCCTCGCGCGGGCCCACCACCACCCGGCGGCTTTCGGGATCGAGCGAAATCACATAGAGCGGCTCGCCGATGGACAGGCCGAGGCCGCGACGCTGGCCGATGGTGAAGTGGATGATGCCGCGATGGCGGCCGAGCACCCGGCCGTCGGCGTGCACGATCTCACCCGGCTCGGCGGCGCCCGGCCGAAGCCGTTCGATCATCTCGGCGTAGCGGCCCGTGGGCACGAAGCAGATGTCCTGGCTGTCCGGCTTGTCGGCAACGACGAGGCCGAGGTCGCGCGCAAGCCGGCGCGTCTCGCTCTTCGGGATCTCGCCGAGCGGGAACCGGACGAAATCGAGCTGGGCGCGGGTTGTGGCGAACAGGAAATAGCTCTGGTCGCGGTCGGCGTCCGCAGGCCTGAACAGGCCGCGACCGGACGGCGTGCCGCGGGTGGAAACATAGTGGCCCGTGGCGAGCGCGGCGGCCCCGAGATCGCGGGCGGTTTCCAGAAGGTCGGAGAACTTGACGGTCTGGTTGCAGGCGACGCAGGGCACCGGCGTCTCACCCGCAAGATAGCTGTCGGCGAAACCCTCGATCACGGCGTCGCGGAACCGCTCCTCCATATCGAGCACATAGTGGGGGATGCCGAGCGTCTCGGCGACGCGTCGCGCGTCGCGGATGTCGCGCCCGGCGCAGCACGCGCCCGGGCGGTGGCTGGCCTCGCCATGGTCGTAGAGCTGAAGCGTGACGCCGACGACATCGTAGCCGGCCTGCTTGACCAGGGCCGCAACCAACGACGAATCGACGCCGCCGGACATGGCGACGACGACGCGGTGGTCTTCGGGGCGACCCGGAAGGTCAAGATCGATCCGCATGGCGTTCTCGGACATGACTTTTCCAAAAGCGGGCCCCGACGGGCACCGCGCGGCGCGGGTCCGGCGGACGGCACGACGCGCCCGCCGCACCAGGACCGCAGAACTTATCGCTGGCGAGGCCGGTCGCGACCCGGACCCGCACGGCAAACATAGGACGACGTCACCGGAAGGGATAGCCGGCTGTTCGATTGGCCGGCGCAGACGTCTCGCGCCGGACCGGTGTGAGCGCATTATATCCGAACGCATCGATGCCGTCCAAGATCGGCACGCGGCTTCCGGCGACAAGCCGGTTGCGCGGCGGCTTCACGGGCCCGTTCGAGGCTTCGGAAAGGCAACCCGTTCGACCTGCGATCGTTCCGGCTGCCTCTGCCCGGGTTCTAACCCGGCGCCTCCGTTAGATGGCGCGCGGCCCGCCGCTGTGCAAGGCGGCGCGGGAGGACAGGGCCTCTTTCCCGTTCGTCTGGCGCCGGGGTGTCGCTATCACAGCCGCGATGATCGCCACCTGAACGTCACCTGAACGCAAGCTCACATCCGGCGGGAACATTTGCCGATTTTTAAATCTCGGGCTGTAGGGTCACCGTCAAAAGGTCGGGTGGCGTTGTGAGAGTTCGATGACCGATCAGGTTCGACCCCGCGTGCGTTATGTCATTGGTCCGGACGGAAGTCCGTTGACGGTTGCCGATCTGCCTCCCGGAAACACCCAACGCTGGGTGATCCGGCGCAAGGCAGAAGTCGTTGCGGCCGTTCGCGGCGGACTCTTGTCCCTCGAAGAGGCATGCCGCCGCTATACTTTGACCGTCGATGAATTCCTGTCCTGGCAGGCCTTGATCGACCGTCATGGCCTCGCCGGGCTGCGCGCCACGCGCATCCAGGAATATCGCGGCTGA
>JAEZMP010000370.1 GCA_023442215.1 Pseudomonadota bacterium | reverse complement strand
ATATCGTCCGCCGGGCGCTCCGGCGCAACCCTCGCCGCGCGTTTCCCTGCGGATGCCGCCCCCGGAGTGGCAAAGGGGGTTCGGGAGCCGCGTGCGCGGGAGCCGGATTAGCAGGCGCCAGCTAGGTGGAAATCAGGTGAGCAGGAGCCACGCGGCGCGCGGGCTACAGGCTGTCGAAGTCGAAGCCGTCGTCGAACGCGCGGTCGTCCGCGCCGCCGGGATCGGCCAGCAGCGGATCGTCCTCGAACCCGTCGGCGTCCTCGACAGGCGCTGGGGTGAACCCGCCCGCCGCATCCTCGCCGTTGCGGATGCTGACATTGACGATCTTCGCGCCCGGGAAGCGCGCCATGACGGCCAGCACCAGCGGGTCGGTCTCGGCGTCGGAGCGCCGCTGCGCATCGGCCTGCTGGCGTTCCTCGTAGAGCGTGCGCGCACCGCCGCCGCGCGTGACGGTCACCACCCAGCGCGTGCCGGTCCAGTCGGTCAGCTTGCGGCCGAGATCGCCGGCGAGATCCGGCGCGGCGTCCGGCGTCGGCTCGAACTCGATCCGGCCCGGCTCCAGCCGCACCAGCCGCATCTGCCGCTCGACGGCGAACTTCAGGCGGATGTCGCGCCGCTCGGCACAGGCGGCGGCGATGTCTTCCAGCGACCGGAACGGGACCGCTTCGGGCGCGGCCGGCTTGGACGCGGGCTCCACGACCGGGTTCGGCACGGCGGGAACGGCCGCGGCATGGGACGGCGCCGCGACGCGCAGCGCCGGACGACCGCCGGCATCGCCATTGGCCGCGAGCGACCTGCCGCCGACCGCATCCGCCGGGGCCGACGCACCGCCGCCCGCGATCGCCGAGGAACCGCCGGAAGAACCCGGACGTGACGAAGACGGCGAACCCGATGCCGGGGACCCAGCCCCGCCGCCGTCGCGGAAGGCGCGGATCGCTTCCTCCGGCGTCGGCAGGTCGGCGACATAGGCGAGCCGCACCAGCACCATCTCGGCCGCCGCCAGCGGACGGGGGGAGCCCTGCACCTCGGGAATGCCCTTCAGCAGCAGCTGCCAGGCCCGCGTCAGCACGGCGACCGAAAGCTGCGCGGCGAATGCGGCGCCGCGCTTGCGCTCGATCTCCGTCAGCGTGGCGTCGTTGGCCGCCTCGGGCACGATCTTGAGGCGGGTGACGAGATGGACGAAAGCCGCGAGATCCGACAGCACCACGGAAGGGTCGGCGCCGATCTCGTATTGCGCCGCGAGTTCCTTCAGCGCCGCCGCGGCGTCGCCGCGCAGCACGTGCTCGAACAGGTCGACGACGCGGGCGCGGTCGGCAAGGCCGAGCATCGCGCGGACTTCCTCGACATTCACCCGTCCGGCACCGTGGGCGATGGCCTGATCGAGCAGCGAGAGGCTGTCGCGCACCGAGCCCTCGGCCGCCCGCGCGATCAGCGCCAGCGCCTCGCCCTCGACCTCGACGCCCTCCTTCTCGGAGATGCCGGCGAGATGGCGCACCAGCACGTCGGCCTCGACGCGGCGCAGGTCGAACCGCTGGCAGCGCGACAGCACCGTGACCGGCACCTTGCGGATCTCGGTGGTCGCGAACACGAATTTCACGTGCTCGGGCGGCTCTTCCAGCGTCTTCAGCAGGCCGTTGAATGCCGCCGTCGAGAGCATGTGCACCTCGTCGACGATATAGACCTTGTAGCGCGCGGACACCGGCTTGTAGCGCGACGCCTCGGTGATCTCGCGGATGTCGTTGATCGACGTGTGGGACGCCGCATCCATCTCGATGACGTCGACGTCGCGACCTTCCATGATCGCGTCGCAATGCAGCCCCGGCACCTTCATGTCGACCGTGGGCCGGTCGATCGCGCCGGGCACGACATAATTGAGGGCGCGGGCGAGAATGCGGGCGGTCGTGGTCTTGCCCACGCCGCGCACGCCAGTCAGCATCCAGGCCTGCGGAATGCGGCCGGATTCGAAGGCGTTCGACAGCGTGCGCACCATCGGCTCCTGGCCGATGAGGTCGTCGAACGAGCGCGGGCGATATTTGCGGGCGAGAACGCGGTAGGGGGCCGCAGCGGTCGCGGAGGCCGGCGGCGGCATGCCGTCCTCGTCGACGAACAGGCCGGCGGCGTTGAGCGCGGGGTTCGCGGCCAGATCCTTCGCGGCGGCTTGATCCTTCGCGGCTTGCGACCCTTCCCGGGCAGGTGCCCCGCCGGCACCCGCATCGCCAAGAAGGCCCGCATCGCCAAGAAGGTTCGAGCCGTCTCCGTCCATCAACCGAGCCCGGTCAGCGTTTCAGACATGAATCGAAGGGTGGGAGGCTGGCACGATGACCCGTGCCGCATCTCGTTGGGGCTGCTTCCTTCCGGACCTGACCCGGTTGGCGAGTGGCTCGTCCACCACCAACCTCCCGTCCTCTATATCGTCGAGGCGGACGCCGTTGGCAAGACGGGGTTTGCCATCCGGCCGCAACATTCGCCGTCGCGGCCGATCGGGCGCGGCGCCCTGTGCGCCGGCAGGACGGCGTTCCGCAGCTTTGTGGGCAGCGGGCGGCACTCGACGAACACCCCCGCGCTGGCGCTCCTCTCCACCCGCGTCACGATGCCGTCGCCGTCGGTGAACGGCGCGTCGGACCCACCGCGTATCGGTGCCTCGCTCGCACGTTCCATCACGCCTTCCGGCAGATCGCGAGCGCGGCAGGGGCGGCGCGCCCCTTCAAAGCGGGCTCGGTTCGATGCTATGGCAGGCGCCGTCTGCCCAAATTTTCATCGCGTGGGGCGGAATCGAACGGATCATCCGCCATCATGTCGCGCCTTTCCGCCAATGCCCTGCTTCTCCTGGCCGCCGCCATCTGGGGCGGCGCCTTCGTCGCCCAGGCCAACGCCATGGCCCATGTCGGGCCGGCCTGGTTCACAGGGCTGCGCTTCATTCCCGCCTTCCTGGTGGTGCTGCCGCTCGGCTTCGTCGAAAGCAGGCGGGCGGCTCGGCCGCTGACGCGGCGGAACTGGCTCTCGCTCATTCCGCTCGGCGTATCGTTCACGGCGGGCACGCTGCTGCAGCAGGTCGCCGTCGTCACGACGACCGTCACGCATGTCGGCTTTCTCACCGGGCTTTACGTGCTGTTCGTGCCGGTGCTCGAACTCGTGGTGTTCCGCCGCCCGCCGCACTTTCTGGTGATCCCGGCCGCGCTTTCGGCGCTCGCCGGCACCTGGCTGCTCGGCGGCGGCCTCGACGGCCTGACGCTCGGCGACATCCTCACCATCGCCGCCGCGCTCTGCTTCGCCGTTCAGATCATCCTGATGGACCGCTATGTGCGGGCGACGGGCCGGCCGGTCGCGGCGGCGCTGGGCCAGTCGCTGGTGTGCGTGGCGATCGGGCTCGGCGCGGGCGTGGTGTTCGAGCCGATCGACTGGAATGCCGTCCTCGCGATCCTGCCGGAGCTCGCCTATGCCGGCATCCTGTCCGGGGGCGTCGCGTTCCTGCTCCAGGCCATTGGACAGCAATACACGCCCGCACCGGATGCGGCGGTGATCCTGATGGCGGAATCGCTGTTCGCGGCACTGTTCGCCGCGCTGCTGCTCGGCGAACGGTTGACGCCGGCAGGCTGGACCGGGTGCACGCTCCTGTTCCTGGCCCTTGTGACCGTCCAGCTCGGCCCCCTCGTGCGGCTGCCGCGCTTCCGCGCGCGCTGAGGCCGCCGCTTCCACCGGCCCCGCGGTCTTTCGGCCGCAAGGCGCGCGCCACGCGGGGCTGGAACGCACGGCGGGCGGTTCCGCCGGCGGCCGAAATCGTCTAGAGCATGTCCCGCATCGTCCCCGGCGCCCCTCCGGCGCCGCCATCCGAACAGGTTCCCCCCGTGACCGAGCGGCTCATCCGCAAGCCCGGCGTCAAGGATCGCTACATGGCGAAGGTCGCGGCCGGCGAGATCGCCAGCGACCCGGCCCAGCTCGCCGTGGCGGAAAAGCTCGACGCCCTGATCGACCGCCTCGGCGAGGCGAGGCTCGCCACCAAGAAAAGCGCGCTCGGCTGGCTGTTCGGCCGCAACCGGACCGGCAGCGGCGCCGAGCCTGTGAAGGGGCTCTATGTCTGGGGCGAGGTCGGCCGCGGCAAGACCATGCTGATGGACATGTTCCACGACGCGCTGCCGATCGCCGCCAAGCGGCGCATCCACTTTCACGGCTTCATGGCAGACGTCCACGCCCGCATCTACAAGGTGCGCACAGCCATCGCCGAGGGCACGCTCAAGGGCGACGATCCGGTTCCCCCGGTGGCGGAGGAACTCGCCGCCGAAGCCCGCGTGCTGTGCTTCGACGAGTTCGCCGTCACCGACATTGCTGACGCGATGATCCTCGGCCGGCTGTTCACCGAACTGTTCGCCCGCGGCGTCGTGCTGGTCGCGACCTCGAACGTCGCGCCGGACGATCTCTATCGCGACGGCATCAACCGCGGCCATTTCATGGGCTTCGTCGCCCTCCTCAAGCGACACGTCGATGTCTGCCGGCTGGACGCCCGGGAAGACTACCGGCTGGAGAAGCTGGCGGGCCGGCCGCTCTATTTCACGCCGCTCGACTCCACCGCCGAGGTCGCGCTCGACCGCCTGTTCCTCGCCCTCACCGGCAAGGCCCGCGGCGCGCCGGAAAGCCTCGATGTCGACGGCCGCAAGCTCGTCGTGCCGGAGGCGGTCGGCGGCGTCGCCCGGTTCCATTTCCGCGATCTCTGCGTCGCGGCGCTCGGGGCCCACGACTATCTCGCCATCGCCCGGCGGTTTCATACCGTGGTGCTCTCCGGCGTGCCGGTGATGAGCCCCGACACCCGCAACGAGGCCAAGCGCTTCATCATCCTCATCGATGCGCTCTATGACGGCCACGTGCGTCTCGTGCTCTCGGCCGCGGCCGAGCCCCAGGCCCTGTTCGTGGGCTCGGACTCCACGGAAGCTTTCGAGTTCCAGCGCACCGCATCGCGGCTGATCGAGATGCGCTCGGCCGCCTACGTCGCGAGCGTCGAGGGGCCGCCGATGACGTGATGCCGGCCGGATTGCGGTCCGGCCGGAAAGATGGCGATCGACCGGCGATGCGGCTTGCGCCGCGTCATCGACACGCCGTCGAGCGCGTGGAACATGCCCCTGCCGGCCCCCGTCCGCGGAGGCCTTCGACCGGCGGCGCGGCCACGCTTCGCCGCCGCATTAGACCAAGGGATGACGTGCACGGCAGGTACCCGCGCAAACGCCCGGGTAACGGCGAATTCGGCGCCGGTCGGCTTGAACCCACCCCGCAAAAGGGGTAGTGACGACCACCGGAGCGAAGGTTCTAGGTTGCAGCTTACGTAAAGGGAAACACCTAAAATGGCGCGCAACAAGATCGCATTGATCGGCTCGGGACAGATCGGCGGCACGCTTGCCCATCTGGCCGGCCTCAAGGAACTCGGCGACATCGTCCTGTTCGACATCGCCGAAGGCACTCCCCAGGGCAAGGCCCTCGACCTTGCCGAGTCCTCGCCGGTCGACGGCTTCGACGCCGCGCTGTCGGGTGCGAATTCCTACGAGGCCATCGCCGGAGCCGACGTGGTGATCGTCACCGCCGGCGTGCCGCGCAAGCCCGGCATGAGCCGCGACGACCTGCTCGGCATCAATCTCAAGGTCATGGAGCAGGTCGGCAAAGGCATCGCGACCCACGCGCCCGACGCCTTCGTGATCTGCATCACCAACCCGCTCGACGCCATGGTGTGGGCGCTGCAGAAGTTCTCCGGCCTGCCGACCAACAAGGTCGTGGGCATGGCCGGCGTGCTTGATTCCTCGCGCTTCCGCTACTTCCTCTCCGAGGAATTCGGCGTATCGGTGAAGGACATCACCGCCTTCGTGCTCGGCGGCCACGGCGACGACATGGTGCCGTCTGTGCGCTACTCGACGGTTGCCGGCGTGCCGCTGCCGGACCTGATCGCGATGGGCTGGACCACCCAGGAGAAGGTCGACGCCATCGTCGAGCGCACCCGTAAGGGCGGCGGCGAGATCGTCAACCTGCTGAAGACCGGCTCGGCGTTCTATGCCCCGGCGGCCTCCGCCATCGCCATGGCCGAGTCCTACCTGAAGGACAAGAAGCGCGTCCTGCCGGCCGCGGCCTACCTGTCCGGCGAATACGGCGTGAGCGACACCTATGTCGGCGTTCCGATCGTGATCGGCGCGGGCGGCGTGGAACGCATCATGGAAATCAAGCTCGACGCGGCCGAGAAGGCGATGTTCGACAAGTCGGTCGCCTCGGTCGCCGGCCTCATCGACGCCTGCAAGGCCATCCAGCCGGCGCTCGCCTGAGCACCCGGAGCCTCCCCGTTGCCGGAGCACGGCCTTCGAAAGAGGCCCTGCTCCGAAGCGCCCGGACATAAAATCGGAGACGCTCGATGAACATTCATGAATACCAGGCCAAGGCGATCCTGAAGGAATTCGGTGCGCCGGTCTCGCGCGGCGTCGCCGTGTTCTCGGTCGACGAGGCCGAAGCCGCCGCCACCAGCCTCGGCGGCCCGCTTTGGGTCGTGAAGTCGCAGATCCACGCCGGTGGCCGCGGCAAGGGGAAGTTCAAGGAAGCCAGCGCCGGCGAGAAGGGCGGCGTCCGCCTCGCCAAGTCGATCGACGAGGTCAAGACCTTCGTCGGCCAGATGCTCGGCGCCACGCTGGTGACCGTGCAGACAGGCCCCGCCGGCAAGCAGGTCAACCGCCTCTATATCGAGGACGGCTCGGACATCGAGAAGGAATTCTACCTCTCGATGCTGGTCGACCGCGCCACCGGCCGCGTCGCCTTCGTCGTCTCGACGGAAGGCGGCATGGACATCGAGACCGTCGCCCACGACACGCCCGAGAAGATCGTCACCTTCTCGGTCGACCCGGCGACCGGCCTGATGCCCCATCACGGCCGCACCATCGCCAAGGCCCTCGGGCTGACCGGCGATCTCGCCAAGCAGGCCGGCACCCTCGCCGCCCAGCTCTACGCCGCCTTCACCGCGAAGGACATGGCGATGCTGGAGATCAACCCGCTGATCGTCACCACCGACGGCCAGCTCAAGTGCCTCGACGCCAAGGTGTCGTTCGACTCCAACGCGCTCTACCGCCACCCGGACATGGTCGCGCTGCGCGACCTGACCGAGGAGGACTCCAAGGAGATCGAGGCCTCCAAGTACGACCTCTCCTACATCGCGCTCGAAGGCACCATCGGCTGCATGGTCAACGGTGCCGGCCTCGCGATGGCCACCATGGACATCATCAAGCTCTACGGCGAGGAGCCGGCGAACTTCCTCGATGTCGGCGGCGGCGCCAGCAAGGAGAAGGTGACGGCGGCGTTCAAGATCATCACCGCCGATCCGAACGTGAAGGGCATCCTGGTCAACATCTTCGGCGGCATCATGCGCTGCGACATCATCGCGGAAGGCGTGATCGCGGCGGTGAAGGACGTCGGCCTGCAGGTTCCCCTCGTGGTGCGCCTCGAGGGCACCAATGTCGAACTCGGCAAGAAGATCATTTCCGAATCCGGGCTCAACGTCATCGCCGCCGACGATCTCGACGACGCGGCGGCCAAGATCGTGAAGGCCGTGAAGGGGAACGCCTGATGTCCATTCTGATCGACAGCAACACCCGGGTCATCACCCAGGGTTTCACCGGCAAGACCGGCACGTTCCACTCCGAGCAGGCGCTCGCCTACGGCACCAAGATGGTCGGCGGCACCTCGCCGGGCAAGGGCGGTTCCACCCACCTCGGCCTGCCGGTGTTCGACACCGTCGCCGAGGCCAAGGAGGCGACCGGCGCCGATGCCAGCGTGATCTACGTGCCGCCTCCGGGTGCGGCCGATGCCATCTGCGAGGCGATCGCGGCTGAAATCCCGCTGATCGTCTGCATCACCGAGGGCATTCCGGTGCTCGACATGGTGAAGGTGAAGCGGGCCCTCGTCGGCTCGAAGTCGCGCCTGATCGGACCGAACTGCCCGGGCGTGATGACGGCGGGCGAGTGCAAGATCGGCATCATGCCGGGCTCGATCTTCCGCCAGGGCTCGGTCGGCATCGTGTCGCGTTCCGGCACGCTGACCTACGAGGCCGTGTTCCAGACCTCGCAGGAGGGCCTCGGCCAGACCTCGGCGGTCGGCATCGGCGGCGACCCGGTGAAGGGCACCGAGTTCATCGACATCCTCGAGCTGTTCCTCGCCGACGACAAGACCGAGTCGATCGTGATGATCGGCGAGATCGGCGGCGACGCCGAGGAGCAGGCGGCGCAGTTCATCGCCGACGAGGCCAAGCGCGGCCGCAAGAAGCCGATGGTCGGCTTCATCGCCGGCCGCACCGCCCCTCCCGGCCGCCGCATGGGCCATGCCGGCGCCATCATCTCCGGCGGTTCGGGCGGCTCCGAATCCAAGATCGCCGCGATGGAAGCGGCCGGTATCCGCGTCTCGCCCTCGCCGGCGCGCCTCGGAAAGACCCTGGTCGAAGTCCTGAAGGGCTGAGATTTCAGGCTCGCGAGGATGGAAACATTCTCGCGAGCTGTTCGTTTCCGGCATGGCTGACTTGAACGGGTCTTGAAGAAGACCCGGGCAACAAGGCGGCGCCATGTTGGAATTTGTCCTATATAGATGCACGTGCGGCCCGCGCCGCCCGGAAGCCGCCCCGCGGTTTCCCGGTGCGGGAGCCCTCTAATGGGGGGAGCGGAGCGGCGGCGCGGCTTACCGCGGCCGGCAATCCGTCAGTCAATCAACCAGCAGGGAGGCCGGCGCCCGACGCCGGTCGAAACCGATGGCACGGCAGGATTCAAACGAGGCGTTCGCTCTGACCTCGTTCCTCTATGGCGGCAACGCGGCCTATATCGAGGACCTCTACGGGCGTTACGAGACCGACCCCGCCTCGGTCGATCCGGAATGGCGTGATTTCTTCTCGTCCCTGAAAGAAGACCCGGCAGTCGTCAAGCGCGAGGCGCAGGGCGCGCCGTGGAAGCGCGAGGACTGGCCGGTCGTGGCCAACGGCGAGATGGTCGCCGTCCTCGACGGAAACTGGGCCTATCTCGAGAAGTCGCTCGGCGACAAGATCAAGGCCAAGGCCGAGAAGACCGTCAAGGAGAGCAAGGGCGCGGTTGCCGCCCCCTCCGAAGCGGACATCCTGCGCTCGACCCGCGATTCCGTCCGCGCGATCATGATGATCCGGGCGTACCGGATGCGCGGCCACCTGTTCGCCGACCTCGATCCGCTGGGCTTCGACACCGGCGACCACGAGGAGCTGCATCCCTCGTCCTACGGCTTCTCCGAGGCCGATTACGACCGCAAGATCTTCATCGACAACGTGCTCGGCCTCGAGTTCGCGACCGTGCGCGAAATGCTCGACATCCTGAAGCGCACCTATTGCTCGACCATCGGCGTCGAGTTCATGCACATCTCCGATCCGGCCGAGAAGGCGTGGATCCAGTCGCGCATCGAAGGGCCGGACAAGCAGGTTTCCTTCACGCCCGAGGGCAAGAAGGCGATCCTGAACAAGCTGATCGAGGCGGAGGGCTTCGAGCGCTTCCTCGATCTCAAGTTCACCGGCACCAAGCGGTTCGGCCTCGATGGCGGCGAGTCCGTCGTCCCGGCGCTCGAGCAGATCATCAAGCGCGGCGGCCAGCTCGGCCTGAAGCAGATCGTGCTCGGCATGGCCCATCGCGGTCGCCTCAACATCCTCACCAACGTGATGGCCAAGCCCCATCGCGCGGTGTTCCACGAGTTCAAGGGCGGGTCCTACGCCCCCGACGACGTCGCCGGCTCCGGCGACGTGAAGTACCATCTCGGCGCATCGTCCGACCGCGAGTTCGACGCCAACAAGGTCCACCTGTCGCTGACCGCGAACCCGTCGCATCTCGAGATCGTCGATCCCGTCGTGCTCGGCAAGGCCCGCGCCAAGCAGGACCAGCTCCAGGATCACTCGCGCACCGCGGTGTTGCCGCTCCTGATCCACGGCGACGCCGCGTTCGCCGGCCAGGGCGTGGTGGCCGAGTGCCTCGGGCTTTCCGGCCTGAAGGGTCACCGCACCGGCGGCTCGATCCACGTCATCATCAACAACCAGATCGGCTTCACCACCAACCCGCGCTATTCGCGGTCCTCGCCCTATCCGTCGGACGTCGCCAAGATGATCGAGGCGCCGATCTTCCACGTGAACGGCGACGATCCGGAAGCGGTGGTCTATGTCGCGAAGATCGCGACGGAGTTCCGGCAGGCCTTCCACAAGCCCGTCGTGATCGACATGTTCTGCTATCGCCGCTTCGGTCACAACGAGGGCGACGAGCCGGGCTTCACCCAGCCGCTGATGTACAAGAAGATCCGCAGCCATCCGACCACGCTGCAGATCTATGCCGACAAGCTCGTCGCCGAGGGCCTGATGACGGCCGCGGAGATCGACGAGGCCAAGGCGGCGTGGAAGGCGAAGCTGGAAGAGGAGTTCGCCGCCGGCCAGCACTATGCGCCGAACAAGGCGGACTGGCTCGACGGCCGCTGGCAGGGCATGCGCCAGGCCGAAACCGGCGACGACCCGCGCCGCGGACGAACCGGCGTCGCCATGGACGATCTGAAGCGTATCGGTCTGTCGCTGACGCAGGTGCCGGAAGGCTTCAACATCCACAAGACCATCGGCCGTTTCCTCGATAACCGTCGCAAGATGATCGAGACCGGCGAGGGCATCGACTGGGCGACCGGCGAGGCGCTGGCGTTCGGCG
>JAEZMP010000355.1 GCA_023442215.1 Pseudomonadota bacterium | reverse complement strand
ATCGTTGTGGGGCGTGCGCTCGCCGGAGAGATAGGGCTGGAACAGCACCGGATTGCGCCCCGCCCGGGCGGGGTCGATGCGGGCGACGAGTTCCGCCTCTCCCGGCGCGCCGACGAGGCGGGTGACCCAGGTCAGTGCCGAGGCGGCGGCGAGGATGACCCCCATCTGGTGCCACGTTCCCGGCACCGCATGGCAGAAGGCGTGGACGCCGCGGGCGGGGTTCGGACGGAACGCATCGGTCGTCACCCACAGCACGCCGGAGGTGCCGAGCGAGACGAACGCATCGCCCGCCGAGATCGCGCCGATGCCGACCGCGCCCGCGGCATTGTCGCCGGCGCCGCCCGCGACGACCGGCACCCGGGCCATGCCCCAGCGTTCGACCAGTTCCTTCCGCAGCACGCCCGACGGCTCGCTTCCCTCGACGAGGCGCGGCATGTGGGAGAGGTCGAGCCCGGTCGCAGCCAGCACCTCGGGCGACCAGGTCCGCGCGCCGGTATCGAGCCACTGCGTGCCGGCGGCGTCGGAGGGTTCCGACACCTTCTCGCCCGTCAGCAGCAGCCGGACATAATCCTTCGGCAGCAGCACGGTGCGGGTGGCGGCGAAGATGTCCGGCTCATGACGGGCGACCCAGACGAGCTTCGGCGCGGTGAAGCCCGGCATCGCCCGGTTGCCGGTGATGCGCACCAGATCCGGCAGCTTCTCCTCCAGTTCGGCGCATTCCGCGCCGGAGCGGCCGTCGTTCCAGAGAATGCACGGCCTGAGCACGCGGTCGTCGGCGCCGAGGAGCGTCGCGCCGTGCATCTGGCCGGAAAGCCCGATGCCGCGCACCGCGGAAATCTCGGCGGGATGGCTCTGCTTCAGCCGGTCGACGGTCGCGAGGATGCCCTCCCACCAGTCCGCCGGGTCCTGCTCCGACCAGCCGTCGTGCGGGCGGGAAACCTCGAGAGGATGTTCCGCCACCGCGACGACGCGCTGGTCGTCGTCGACGAGGACGGTCTTCACCGAGGAGGTGCCGATATCGATGCCGAGATGCATGAGGAGCGTACCTCAGGATTGGTGGCCGGCGTGCGGCGCGGAGCCACAGCTTCGAGCCGCGTTTCAGGGCAGGTTGTCGCGGATGTAGATGCCGATGCGGATGCGCTCCTGGCCCTCGACCAGGGGCATGCCGGTGCAATGGGCGATCAGCACGCGGGCGGCGGAGCGGATTTCATGGCCGGGATTCTGGTCGATCACCGCGTCCATCGTGCCCGACAGCAGCCACTGGCGGGAATGGTCGGTGAGTTCGTGGCCGATGAAGGCGACGTCCCGCGCCCGGCCGGCCGCCTCCAGCGCCTCGACGAGGCCGCGGTTGCCGGCGCCGATGGAATAAAGCCCGACGAGGTCGGGATGGTCGCGCAGGAGTTCCGCGCCGACCGCGCGGTTGCGCTCGAAATCGTCCCGCGTCTCGCGCGGGGGTAGCACGGTCAGCCCAGGATATTCCGCCGACATCACCTGCTGGAAGCCGAACAGCCGTTCGGCATGGTCGCGCAGCGCGAAGCTGCCGGCGACGACGCCGATCGATCCCTCCAGCCCCCGGCAGAGCCTGCCCATAAGGCTGCCGGCGGTGCGCCCGGCAGCGCTGTTGTCGACGCCGACGAAATGCTGGCGGCGCGAATGGGGCACGTCGGAGACGACGGTGACCACGGTCACGCCCCGGGCGACGAGCGCATCGATCGCCTCGCGCACGCTCGGATGGTCGAGCGCGACGAGCGCGACGCCGTGATAGGTCTCGTCGATCCCGGCCAGCGCCTCGGACAGGACCACGGGGTCGAACACGTCGACCCGCCGCACGTCGACCTCGGCGCGCTGGTCGGCGAGCCAGCGGCGGGCATCGCAGGCTTCCTCCTCCAGCATCGCGGCGAACGAGGTCGCGCGGACCGGAAGCAGGAAGCAGAACCTGAGGTGGGTGGCCCGCGCCAGCCGCGCCGCCAGGGGATCGGGCCGGTAGCCGAGCGCGCCCACGGCGCTTTCGACCCGCCGCACCGTCTCGGCACGCACGCCCGGCCGCCGGTTGAGCACGCGGTCGACCGTGGCGACGCTCACCCCGGCCATCCGGGCAACGTCCTGAAGCGTGGCACGGCTCACGTTCGTCTCCTCCTGCCCGTCTGCCGCGCCCCTCGGGCGGCCGCTAGCGGCGAATCAAAGCCGGCACCGGGAACGTCTTCTGATGGGAAACGGGGCCTTTTCCGCCATCCGCCGCCGCATGCCTGCAGCATGGCGGCAAGCTTATTGCCTGACGTGCCACAATCCAATCAGAAACTGATGTACGTCAATCATGCGTCGCATCAATCCGATGCTGCAACGCGACGGACATATCGCCACCCGGCGCGGGCCGGCGGACCTCGCGCCCGGAGTGCGATCCGGCCTTCGCGGCACGTGCGATTTCTCGCCGGCCGGGCGATTTCCTCCGGCGGAAAAGCACTCTACGGTCCAGACGACGAGGGCATGGATCGGTCGATGGCCACGCACCGCATTGAAAAGCAGACCCGCCGGCCACGGATGCCGGCATGGCGCGCCGTCGGGATCGCGGCGCTGCTGCTCGCGGCGCCGGCCGGCCCGTCGGCTGCGGACACGGTGCCGCCTGCCACGGGCGGGGCGGTGGCCGCGCCGTGCTGCGGCCCGGTCACCGCGGACGGCCGCAAGCTCGGTGCCTTTCTCGACGGGAGCGGTGTCGAGACGCTCTGGCTGCCGGGCTGGCATGTCGACTGGAAGACCGGCAGGCCGGACCGCGACGCGCCCGGCGGCCACGGCTCGCGGTCGCATTGCAGCGCCTTCGCGGCGGCGATGGCTGCACGCCTCGGCATCTACCTGCTGCGCCCTCCGGAGCATGGGCAGATTCTGCTCGCCAATGCCCAGCGCCGTTGGCTCGCGGGCCCCAATGCCGCCGGCGAGGGCTGGCGACCCATCGCGGACGATCGCGCCGCCGTCGCGGCGGCGAACCGTGGCTTCCTCGTCGTGGCGGTGGTGGCCAATCCCGATCCGCACAAGGCAGGGCACATCGCCATCGTCCGGCCGAGCCTGAAGTCTTCCGCCGCTCTCGCCGTTGAAGGCCCGGACGTCGCGCAGGCGGGCGCGCGAAACCGTCTCAACGCCAGGGTTGCCCGGGTCTTTCGCAATCACGCCGGCGCCTGGAAACCGGGCGGCGGCGGAACGCTCGCCTATTTCGCCCATGCCGTGAACTGGGCCGCGAGGTCCGCGCCGGCGATGTCGCCCGCCCCGGCCGCATCCGGCCCGCTTACCACGCCCTGAACCCGCCAACGGGAGGTCCGACGATGCCTGAGCCCTGGATTGCCGCGCGCGAACGATACGCCACCATGGCCTACCGGCGGTGCGGCCGCAGCGGGCTCGACCTGCCCGCGATCTCGCTCGGTCTCTGGCAGAACTTCGGCGGCGTCGACGTGTTCGAGACGGGCCGCGCGGTGGTGCTGCGGGCGTTCGACCTCGGCGTCACCCACTTCGATCTCGCCAACAATTACGGTCCGCCCTACGGCTCCGCGGAGGAGAATTTCGGCCGTATGATCGCGGCCGACCTGAAGCCCTACCGCGACGAGATCCTCGTCTCGACAAAGGCAGGGTTCGATATGTGGCCCGGCCCCTACGGCAACTGGGGATCGCGCAAATATCTGGTCGCGAGCCTGGACCAGAGTCTGAGGCGCCTCGGGCTCGATTATGTCGACATCTTCTACCACCATCGCCCCGACCCGATGACGCCGCTCGAGGAAACCATGGCGGCACTCGACCACATCGTGCGGCAGGGCAAGGCGCTCTATGTCGGGCTCTCCAACTATCCGGCCGAGGAGACCCTTCTTGCGGCCGAGATCCTGAAGGCGCTCGGCACGCCGCTGACCATCCATCAGCCCCGCTATTCGATGCTGGACCGCTGGGTGGAAGGCGGCCTGCTGCAGGCGCTCGGCCAGTGCGGGGCCGGCGGCATCGCCTATTCGCCGCTCGCCCAGGGTCTGCTTTCGACGAAATATCTCGATGGCGTGCCGGAGGGCTCGCGCGCGACGCGCGGCGGCTCGCTGCAGGCCGGCGCAATCACGCCGGAGCTTATCGAGCGGCTCCGGCGCCTCAACGACGTCGCGGCCGGTCGCGGCCAGACCCTTGCACAGTTCGCGCTCGCGTGGGTGCTGCGGCGGCCCGCTATTACCTCCGCCCTCATCGGCGCCCGCTCCGTCGCGCAGCTGGAGGACAGTCTCGCCGCCCTGAAATTCCTCGATATATCGGTTGCCGAGGAAAATGAGGTCAACGACATCTTAGAGCGCTCTCCGATCTGATGGAATCTCAGACCGACAAGAAATCGCTCCAGATTCAAAAGCTTGAGCATATCCCGTTCAGATCGGTTCGATCTGAACGGGATATGCTCCAGGCCGTTGACGCGCTTCATGGCGGTACTGAGCAGAACACCCCGCGCCGCCATTGCCATTGAAGCCGCATTTCAATTTCTGCTAGAGCGTTTCCTGATCGGCTGGACTCATCCGATCGATAAGAAACCGCTCAAGCTTGAAGAGTTTGAGCATCTTCGTCGTTCAGGGCGGCTCGATCTGAGCGGGATATGCTGTAAGAACGCGCTCGGAGCCTGCGAGGTCGCATGACGCAAAGATTCAAGGCCTATAACGGCCTCGTCACGGGAAGTGGCGAGGATGTCGTTGTGATCTCGCATGGTTTCGGCACCGACCAGACTGCCTGGCAGGCCATAAGACCCTGGCTTGACGCACGCTTCCGTGTCATTTCCTTCGACCTTGCGGGGGCCGGCCCGAACGGGGCAATGACATACGATCGCAAGCGACACCGGTCGATTTTCGGATTTGCCGATGACCTGATCGATATCCTGGATGAGCTGAACATCCGGAATTGTTTTTATGTCGGCCATTCCGTCAGCGGGATGATCGGTGCGATCGCCGCCCTCACCCGTCCGGACCTGTTCCGGAAGATGGCTATGATCGGTGCCTCGCCGCGATATCTGAACGACGAGGGTTATGTCGGCGGCTTCGATCGCGCGGACCTCGACACCCTTTTCGAGGCCATGGCGACCAATTTCCAGGCGTGGGGCGCCGGGTTCGCCCCGGCGGTCGTGGGCGTGCCCGACAACGCGGCCATCGACGAGTTCTGCCGCACGCTTCTCCAGATGCGGCCCGACATTGCGCTCTCGATCGCACGCACGATCTTTCAGTCCGATGTGCGCGAAATCGCGGCCCGGCTGAATTGCCCGACCGTCGTGATCCAGACGCGCGCGGATGTGGCGGTGCCGATGGAAGTCGCCGATTGGCTTCACCGCAACATCCGCGGTTCCACTCTCGACGTGATCGATGCGCGCGGCCACCTGCCGCACATGACGGCGCCGGCCGAAGTGCTGCGCGCCCTCGGCCAATGCCTTCTCGAGGCGGCGTGACGGAATTCAGTGCAATGGCATCATATCGACCTATAGCCCAGCGCGGGCTCGCGACCGGAATGCCGCAAGCCGACAGCCTTCAGGCTCTGGTGACCTTCGCACGCACCGCAGCGGGCGCCGATCTCGCGGTGCTGTTCACGGCTGACGATTCTCACAACGCCGTGCCTCTGGCCGTCGATCCGGCGAGGCCGGTCAGCCCCTTCTGGCTCGCCAGCAGCCGGATCGAGGCGATCGACTGGTCAAACGGCGCCGTCGAAACCTCGACCCTCAAACTGCCGAGCTCCATTCTGACCGCGCTCGGCGGGCCTGCCGAGAAGGCCTACTTCATCTCCACCCCGGTGGAGAATGCCACGCGCAGCGGCATCCTGCTGACCTGGTCGCAGGGAGATGCCCCTCGCATCACCCCATCGCCGTCTGATTTGCAAATCGGGCTGAGGCTGCTGACGGCCGTCACCGGCCAGTTGCTGCGCGACCGCAATGCCGCCATGCAGCGGGAATTGATGACCGAGCGCTTTCACGACCTGTTCGAAAGCGTCTCGAGCGGCGTCGTCGTCCTGGACAACGACGGCATGGACATCCTGGTCAACCAGGGGGCGGCCGACCTGCTCGGCCTCGGCGCGGCGAACCTCGATCCCTACACCCTGTCCGCAGCGATGCGCGGCCTGCGCGCCTCGTGCATCAACGCCGCCGAACTCGCCGAGGCCTATCGCCCGCTGAAGAGCGACATCGACTATTCGGTCGTGGCGACCTGGGACCTCGGCAGCCGCCAGTTCGAAGTGGACACCCACCCGATCCGTTCGAACGGCCAGAACGGCCGCATCTGGCTTTTCCATGACATCACCGCGCGCCATCTGCTGGAGCGCAATCTGCGGCGGCTGGCCGAAACCGACCCGCTGACGGGCCTCTTCAACCGCCGCTCCTTAGAGGAAGCGAGCACGATCGCCTTCGCCACCGCGCAGTCGCTGGCGGCGCTGATGATCGACATCGATCATTTCAAGTCGATCAACGATACCTACGGCCACGCGGCAGGCGATCAGGTCCTGCGGATCGTCGCGGCCCGCTGCATCGAGGCACTGAGGAGCGAGGATCTGGTTGCCCGGCTAGGCGGAGAGGAGTTCGTCGTCATGGCCGTCGGGCTCGATGCCGCCACCGCGGCGGCGGCGGCCGACCGGCTGCGGCGCGCGATCTGCGCGACGGCGGTCGCGACCGACGTCGGCGAGATCGAGACGCGGGTCAGCGTCGGCGTCGCTCTCCGCGGGGGCGAGGACAAGAGCTTCGATACCATCCTGCGCAGGGCGGACGCGGCGCTTTACCGGGCCAAGCGCGAGGGCCGGAATCGCGTCGTCGTCGCCGCAGACCAGTAGGGCGATTCCCCAAAATAGGGGCGGCATCGGCGCGCAGTTGCCTGCATCACCGCACGCCGCGCCGGCGACGAATGCGCGATAGTGCCCGTTTGGCCAATATCGTCAATGGGATCGAAGACAAGCCCGCGCCCTGCCTGCGAGGCGGGCGCGCTCGCGGCCCACCGAAGGCGTCTTGCCATTCCCCGCGCATCTGCTTCAGGCTTCGCCCTTCCCACTTCACGACGGACCCTGAAGACAAAGATGACAGCGGCATCCGATTCCCGGCCGGCGGCACCCGCGCTGGATGCACCAGACATGCCCTCGCCGGAAGGCGCGGCAAGCCTCGACC
>JAEZMP010000342.1 GCA_023442215.1 Pseudomonadota bacterium | reverse complement strand
GCTTCTCGATCGCCTTCAGGTCGTCGCGCTCGTCGTTCGAGCAGAACGAGATCGCGATGCCGGAGGCACCGGCGCGGCCGGTGCGGCCGATGCGGTGAACGTAGCTTTCCGGCACGTTCGGCAGGTCGTAGTTCACCACGTGGCTGACGCCGTCGACGTCGATGCCGCGGGCGGCGATGTCGGTGGCGACGAGGATCTTCACGCGCCCCTGGCGGAAGGACTGGAGCGCGCGCTCGCGCTGGCCCTGCGACTTGTTGCCGTGGATCGCCTCGGCGGCGATGTCGGCACCGGCAAGGCCACGCACCACGCGGTCAGCACCATGCTTGGTGCGGGTGAACACGATGGCGCGGTCGATCGGCTCCTTGGTCAGGACATCGGCGAGAAGCCGGCCCTTGGCACCCTGGTCGATGAACAGCACGCGCTGCTCGATCAGGTCGGCCGTCTTGGCGACCGGCGTGACCGACACGGTGGCCGGCTCACGCAGCAGACGCTCGGCGAGATCGGCGATCTCCTTCGGCATGGTGGCCGAGAAGAACAGGCCCTGGCGGACCTCCGGCAGCTTGGCGATGATCGAGCGGATGGCGTGGACGAAGCCCACTTCCAGCATCCGGTCGGCCTCGTCGAGCACCAGGATCTCGATCTCGTCGAACTTGATCGCGCCCTGCTCGTAGAGGTCGATCACCCGGCCCGGCGTGGCGACGAGCACGTCGACGCCCGGCATCAGGCTGCGGGCCTGCCGGCCGACCGGCACGCCGCCGATGGCGAGCGCGGAGGTGACCTTCATGAACCGGCCATAGGCGCGGAAGGAATCGAGGATCTGGCCGGCGAGTTCGCGCGTCGGCGACAGCACCAGAACGCGGCAGGCGCGGCGGCCGACCCGGCGGGTGCGATTGAGTTCGAGGTGGTTCAGGATCGGCAGCGCGAAGGCTGCGGTCTTGCCCGTGCCCGTCTGGGCGATGCCGAGAAGGTCCTTGCCGCGCAGGACGTGCGGAATTGCCTGGGCCTGGATCGGGGTCGGCGCGTCGTAGCCCTCATGGGCGAGCGCCTTCAGAATCGGCTCGGCCAAGCCGAGTTCGTTAAAAGTCGACAAAAAGAAATCTTTCGTTCATGGGCGAATCATCCGACGGGGCGCGCGGAACAGCGCGGCCAAAACGGCCATTCGCGGGTTCTAAAGGACGCCCCGCGTGACTGGGCAGTCTGCTATGTCGTGATGAGCGCTCGGCAGGCCGACGATTTCGATTGGAGGCGAAATCCCGTTCACGCGGCCGGTGCACGCCGGATAAATGGCGAACTTTGCGCAAAAGTCAAGCCGAACCGCCCTTTTGACTCATGCTTTCGCTTCCACGCGGCGGTCCTCAGCCAGATTCAGCGTGAATCGGCGCAACAGCCATGTCGTTTGTTCGAGCTGGTCCATCGCCGACCACAACGCCTGACGGTCCGCGGCCGCAAGGTCGGGCGCGCGCTCGACCATGTCGTGCCGCATCTTCTTCAATACTTCGGAGCGATCCTTCGTCAGCGCACGGATGATCGGCAGCGAATCGGCATCGAAACTATCGAGTTCCGAAACGACCGCCGAGAGCATCGCGTGGGTGGACTCGGCGATGACGGCCGCGGTGGGTGCGAGCAGTGGGGTCTTGCGCATGTCGGCCAGGCCCTTGCCGAGATGCGCGAGCGCGATGTGCAGGCCGTGAATCTGCTGGTTGCGGTTCCACAGCCCCATCAGCCTGTCCATCTCGGCCTGCTTGCCGGGATTGCGCAGCGTGTTCTTGAGGAAGCCGTCGATGGCGTCGGCCAGTTCGTCGCCGGACTTGCGCAGCACGGAAGGCGAGATGTTCGCCGCGAGCCGCGCCGTTTCGTCGTCGCTCGGATAGGGCTCGGCATCGATGCGGGCGCGGTCGAGGAAGTGCGGCAGCCGGCGCAGCAGGCGAAGCTGCTCCTGCTCGGCCATCGTGATCGCCGCGACCGGCTGGCTCTCCAGCACGGGTGTGATGAAGGCGGGCTTGCTGAGCGTCTCCTCGCTGGTGGGCGGGCTCCAGCGCTCGATGATACGGAACAGCGGGTTGTTAATGGCCGAGGCGACCAGCGCGGAGACGATCTGGAACATCCAGTGCACGGCCGTCACCTGAAGCGCGGCATCGGCCGTCAGGTTCGTCACGAACGCGCGGATCAGGGGGATGCCGGTATAGTGCTCGATGGTCAGCAGCGGCAGCATCACGGCCACGCCGATGAGCTTGAGCAGAAGCTGATAGAGGTTGAGCTGCCGCGCGGTTCCCGACAGTCCCGCGCCCTGGGTGACCGACATGATGCCCGTGCCGAGATTGGCGCCGACCACGATCAGGAAGGTCTGGTCGATATCGATCACGCCGGCGGAGGCGAGCGCGACCGCGATGACCGACACCGTCTGTCCCTGGATGAACGCCGCGAGCGCCGTGCCGGCGATGAAGCCCCAGAAATAGAAGCTGTCGGCGATGGCGAGGACGGCGTGGAGCCCCGTGGAATCGCGCAGCGGCACGGCGGCGGCGACCATCAGCTGCACGCCATAGAGCAGCAGCATGAGCCCCAGCAGCGCGGCGACGAGGTTGCGGTAGCGCGCGTCGCGGTCGTAACCCAGCAGGAAGGCGAGCCCGATCAGCGCGATGCCGGACATGATGACCAGGGTGATGTCGAACGACGCCAGCAGCAGCCTGAGCGTCGACCCCGCATAGGACCACGTTACGATCGGCATGGCCGCCCGCACGGTCGTCGCCCCGGCGGTGACGAGGCTGATCACGATGAACGTGACGGCATTGGTGCTCTGGATGATGGCACCGGCCGCGACGCCGACGAGGCCCGCTTTCCAGGGATTGCCCGTGGCCTTCGCGACGAGGCGGTGGAACGGCGGACCCGCCACCTGCTTCATGTTCGCCGTCAGGAACTGCGTGCCGATGAAGATGAAGCCGAGACCGGCAAGCAGGCCGACGACGACGGACATTCAGGTTCCTCCGGAACAGCGGACGTGGAGAGGGTGGGGATTAGCGGATCTTCCGGTGCGGCGACATCCCGGGGAGGGTGGAAGACGCCGGCGGCTGAGTTCCAATTGTTTCATCCGTCACCGGGAATGTGAAGGCACAAGCCCGCCAGCCAAGAGTGGAAAGGGCGGTCACAGCGTGGTGAGCGGGCATTTCTGGCGGCGGCTACGCTTCGATCCGGTCGTTTGAAGGCATGCTTTTGGAATAAAATAACCGGAACGGGCTTGTTTTTTGCCATCGGGGGATGCCAAAACCGCCCGCCTCCTATAGATGGAAGGCGGCGCGGCTGTCGAACCCTTCCAAACTGCGAGGGGGTGCCTGCCGCAATCGCGAGGAAAGACGACGATGCCTGCTTATCGCTCCCGGACGACCACCCACGGCCGCAACATGGCCGGTGCGCGCGGCCTTTGGCGCGCGACGGGCATGAAGGACCAGGATTTCGGCAAGCCGATTATCGCCGTCGTAAATTCCTTCACGCAGTTCGTGCCCGGCCACGTGCACCTCAAGGATCTCGGCCAGCTCGTCGCGCGCGAGATCGAGGAAGCCGGCGGCGTCGCCAAGGAGTTCAACACGATCGCCGTCGACGACGGCATCGCGATGGGCCACGACGGCATGCTCTATTCGCTGCCTTCGCGCGAGATCATCGCCGACAGCGTCGAATACATGGTCAATGCGCACTGCGCCGACGCGATGGTGTGCATCTCGAACTGCGACAAGATCACGCCCGGCATGCTGATGGCCGCGATGCGCCTCAACATCCCGGTGGTGTTCGTCTCGGGCGGCCCGATGGAAGCCGGCAAGGTCAAGATCGGCGGCAAGGAGAAGGCGCTCGATCTGGTCGATGCCATGGTCGCGGCCGCCGACGACACCATTTCGGACGCGGACGTGCAGGTGATCGAGCGTTCCGCGTGCCCGACCTGCGGCTCGTGCTCCGGCATGTTCACCGCCAATTCCATGAACTGCCTGACCGAGGCGCTCGGCCTCTCGCTGCCGGGCAACGGCACCGTGGTCGCGACCCATGCCGACCGGCGCCGGCTGTTCGTCGAGGCCGGCCACCTGATCGTCGATCTCGCGCGCCGCTACTACGAGCAGGACGACACCAGCGTGCTGCCGCGCTCCATCGCGAGCTTCGAGGCGTTCGAGAATGCGATGACGCTCGACATCGCCATGGGCGGGTCGACCAACACCGTGCTGCATCTGCTGGCCGCGGCCCACGAGGCAGGCGTCGACTTCACCATGAAGGACATCGACCGGCTGTCGCGCCGCGTGCCGTGCGTCTGCAAGGTCGCGCCGGCCGTGTCCAACGTCCACATCGAGGACGTGCATCGCGCCGGCGGCATCATGGCGATCCTCGGCGAGCTCGACCGTGGCGGGCTGATCCATGCCGACCTGCCGACCGTCCATGCCGAAACCCTCGGCAAGGCGCTCGACCGCTGGGACGTGAAGCGCTCCAACTCCGAGTCGGTCGCCACCTTCTTCCGCGCGTCGCCGGGCGGCATCCCGACCCAGGTCGCCTTCAGCCAGGATCGTCGCTACAAGGAACTCGATCTCGACCGCGAGAAGGGCGTCATCCGTGACGTCGAGCATGCCTTCTCCAAGGATGGCGGCCTCGCGGTGCTCTACGGCAACCTCGCCGAGAAGGGCTGCATCGTGAAGACCGCGGGCGTCGACGCGAGCATCCTCGTGTTCTCTGGCCCCGCGAAGGTGTTCGAGAGCCAGGACGACGCGGTCGAGGGCATCCTCGGCGGCAAGGTCGTCGCGGGCGACGTGGTGGTCATCCGCTACGAGGGGCCGCGCGGCGGTCCCGGCATGCAGGAAATGCTCTATCCGACCAGCTACCTGAAGTCGAAGGGCCTCGGCAAGACGTGCGCGCTCATCACAGATGGCCGCTTCTCCGGCGGCACATCGGGTCTCTCCATCGGCCATGCCTCGCCGGAAGCGGCGCAGGGGGGGGCCATCGGGCTCGTTGAGCCGGGCGACAGGATCGAGATCGACATCCCGAACCGCATCATCCGGCTCGCGGTCGACGAGGCGGAGCTCGTCCGCCGTCGCGCCGCGATGGACGGCAAGGGCGCGAAGGCCTGGAAGCCGGCCACGCGCGAGCGCAAGGTCTCGGTGGCGTTGCGCGCCTACGCGGCGATGACCACCTCGGCCGACCAAGGCGCCGTGCGCGATGTGAGCCGCCTCGAGCAGCTCTGACCTGCGCAGGGGGCGCCGCACGCGCGAGCGCCGCCTCCGATCCGTGTTGAAGGCCCGGACGGTTCATCCGGGCCTTTTTCATGTCCGTCGCCCAAAGGCCGGCGTGGCTCAGGCTGCGTCGCCGATAGCCGCGTGGAAGCGGCGTGCGTAGCCGGCGATCAGGTCGGCCTTGTCGGTGCCGTTGACGACGCGCCGCGCCCCCTTCCAGTCGCAGGTTCCGCCATCGATATAGCTGGCGAGCGTCTTGCCGGTGAACCAGCCCTCAGCCATCCCGGCCACGAGGATGCGTGCGGCGATGTCCGGCTCCATGGCGTCGTCCGGCCGCGCGACGAGATCGAGACCGAGCTTGCGGCCAGCGAGGGCATAGTTGTTCTTCCACGTCAGCTGCACGAAGCCGCGGCCCGCGTAGCGCACGCCGTCGCCGGGCTGGGTGTTGCCCATCAGCCGGGCTCGTGCGGGATCGCGGCCGGCAATGTCGTAGAGGGTGCGCTTGTAGGCGTCGCTGCCATATTCGGCGACCGGCTGCATCGTGCCGGCCGTCTCGTGGTAGGCGGTCGCGAGCACGTAGGCGAGGCGGCGGCCGTCGTGGCTTCCGCCATATGCGCCCCAGGCGCTGAGGATGGCGTCGAGGCCCGCACGGTGGACGGCCGTCGCCTTGCATTTCAGAAGCGCCTCCAGACCGGAGACGACGGACCCGTTCAACACCATGTTGCTCCCTCGCAAGCGGCGCGATGGAAATGCACGCGCGACGTGTCTATCTTCGCCGGTCACGAGTGGGAGCGGACATCTTTTCCCGCGGCCGGCGGCGCCCTGCGGCAACGGCGGGCCGCGGCCTCAGCACCGCGGGGATAAGGCGTCCTGGAGCGAGATGCCGCGTGTGACGCGCTGCAATCCGCGTCATAGTCTGGACGGATGCACGTCCGGACGCCGATCGGGGAAGCGGCTCCGGTCCTTTCGAGCTTTGGGGGGAGTGGTTTGATCAGCGTCTTCGAGCTGTTCAAGATCGGCATCGGGCCGTCTTCATCGCATACCGTCGGGCCGATGAAGGCCGCGAATGCCTTTGCGGCCGGGCTCGCCACGGCGGGCATTCTCGCCGAGGTCGCATCCGTCCGCGTCGAGCTGTTCGGCTCGCTCGCCTGGACCGGGCGCGGCCACGCCACGGACAAGGCCGTCATCCTCGGTCTCGCCGGGCTTCAGCCGGAGACCATCGATCCGGACGAGGCCGAACGTCTGTTCGTCGATCTGAAGCGGGGCCATGTATTGCCGCTCGCCGGCCGTCATGCCGTTGCGTTCGATCCTGAGACCTCTGTGGTATTCGACGGCGTAACAGAGACGCCCGTGCACCCGAACACCCTGGCCTTCACCGCGTTCGATGCCGGCGGCGCGGTCGTGGGCCACGCGCGCTGGTGCTCGGTCGGGGGCGGGTTCGTCGTGCCGGAGGAGGAGGTCGGCCAGCCGCCATCGGACGCCACGGCCGTGCCGTTTCCGTTCCACTCCGCCCGCGAGCTTGTGGCGCACACCGCGGCGTCGGGCCTTACGATCGCGGAGATCGTCTACGCCAACGAACTGGCGCTGCGGCCGGCGGCAGAGGTCGACCTGCATCTCGACCGCGTGTTCGCGACGATGATGCTGTGCGTCGATCGTGGGCTGTCGAGCGAAGGCGAACTGCCCGGTGGGCTGGCTGTGCGGCGACGGGCCAAGGGCCTTCGCGATCGCCTTGTCGCGGCGGGGGCCAGCAACGCGCGGCCGCCCCACGAGATCATGGAGTGGGTCAGCCTCTATGCCATCGCCGTCAACGAGGAGAACGCGGCCGGCGGCCGTGTCGTGACGGCGCCCACCAACGGCGCTGCGGGCGTGGTGCCGGCGGTGCTGCGCTATTATCGCGACCACTGCGGCTCCGACGTGGCCGGCGTCAGGGCCTTCCTGCTGACGGCGACCGCCGTTGGCGCGCTGTTCAAGCTGAACGCCTCGATTTCCGGTGCCGAAGTCGGCTGCCAGGGCGAGGTCGGCGTCGCCTGCTCCATGGCGGCCGCCGGTCTCGCCGCTGCGCTCGGCGGAACGCCCGCGCAGATCGAGAATGCCGCCGAGATCGGCATGGAACATCATCTCGGCATGACCTGCGATCCGATCGGCGGGCTCGTGCAGATCCCATGTATCGAGCGCAATGCCTTCGGCGCCGTCAAGGCGATCACGGCGGCGTCTCTGGCGCTGTCGGGCGACGGCATCCACCATGTCAGCCTCGACCGCGTCATCGCTACCATGCGGCAGACCGGGGCGGACATGCAGTCGAAATACAAGGAGACGTCGCTCGGCGGCCTTGCGGTCAACCTGACCGAATGTTGAGTGCCGCCACGCTGCGGGAGTGACGGTTCCGGATCATCCGTCAGCCCGGGCCGGAAGTGGGCGAGGGCAAGATGCCAATGGGCCGCGGGATCGAGGCTCCCGCGGCCCATTCGTTTTCAGCGATCATGCGTTTCCAAGGATCAGACC
>JAEZMP010000336.1 GCA_023442215.1 Pseudomonadota bacterium | reverse complement strand
GAAGAAGGCCATGCTCGGCGAGAGACTTCAGGTAGACGGCCGTCGCCTGACGTTTGGCGATGCCGGCGACCACCACGTCGCCGATGCGGCAATACGGATTAACGAAGATCACCTCCGCTAACGCGCGCGAATAGATCTTGGGAAGCTGGCTGCGGATGCGTGCGGCCGTCTGATCGAGGAGATCGCGTATCGCCCGAATGCGAGCCGTCAACCACTTCGCAGTCTCTTGGACTGCGGCGAGCATATAGAGAATCCACTCCTCCCACGCCCCTTGCGTCGTCACGGCGAGTAGCCGATCATAGTAGGTGCGCCTGTTACCGATGATGTAGACTGAGATAAAGCACTGGAATGTCGAGCAAACCCATGTCGACGAGGTAGAGGAGGTTCAGCACTCGCCCCGTGCGGCCGTTACCGTCGGTGAACGGATGGATTGCTTCGAACTGGTAGTACATCACAGCCAGACCGATCAGCGGATCGACATCGTTGGCCTCGTGAATGAAGCGCTCCCAATTCGCGAGCTTGCCACGCAGCAAGGCCTGCCCCTCGGGTGGTGTGTAGATCACCTCGCCGGATGCCTCGTTCATCACCGCCGTGCCAGGCGTCGCTCGAATATCGAGTTCTATGCCCTTGATAGTCCGGCAGACGGCAATAGCGGTGGAAGTCGACACCGGCCGGTCCTTGAGTGTTTGGAAGCCCTCGTTGAGCGCTGTCCGATAGCGGAGCGCTTCCTTCGTCGCAGGGTCGGCCTGGTTGCTGCTTTCGTTAGCGAAGCGAAAGAGCCGATCGGTCGTGGTGACGATGTTCTCGAGCTCCGAACTGGCTTGAGCTTCGAGCAGCGGAATCGAGTTGACCAGGACCGCTTGGTTTGGATCAGTTGACCGGACACTCGGAGTTCGGCGAGAACTGCCCGGGCGCCGATGCAGGCCTTCAGAACTGCCTCAGTTTCGATATCCGCGCTTAGGCAGCGGCGGCAGGTCGTTGTAGGGTCGATTCGGTCGAAACGACATGTCGATGATCCTCATTGCGATCAACATGTCCGCTTGGATATGTCGTCTGCATCGACATATCCCGTAAACGTGTCGGTGAAATTACAGTCTATCGACGAATTATCGATGGGGCAAATCTGGGGATAACAACCGTAGTCCGAACCAGTGGCAGCGCGGAGTTCTACACAGCCGCCGGGTTCTCGAAGGTTTTGATCTGCTCCGATCGATTGTGGGTGTGACCATGCTGCAGATTGATCCTGGCGAGCGGCGCTGGAAGATCGCGGAGATAGGATGCCGGCGCGCCGACGACGCTCGCCAGCTGAGCGAAACTCCAATGGGTGGGGCACCCGGCATGAAACTCCTCTCCCCTCTCCCCCCCTCTCTGGCGAGACGCCTCAATGGTCGGGACCGTCCCGGAGGAGCAATCAGGATCCGGTCCTCGGCGCTCTGCCATACGGAGCGGCCGTTCTTCCAGACAGTGGTGAAACCTCCGCCGGCGGGATGCGGCGGCGAAGGCCGCCGCTCGAAATTTTTTGCAAACCGAACTCAGCGACGGTCACCGAAAACACCCGCGCTCGGTTCGCCGCTGGCGCCCCACCGTGTTCGCTTTCATCCCATCTTGCCGCGCGACCGATCGTTTCGTCCTCAACGTTGGTCTGCTCGGCGGCAATGCCGTTCACGACCTTTGCTGAGCCGGACCGGCGAGCAAGGTCCCTGGCGGGCGAACGCCGAATGCCTGGCCCGCCGGCAGCATGGATCGCCCACCGATGTCTTCGCCGGAATCTGGACGCCCTGGAAGGGCGTGCGGAAGGTCAATGACGGCGTGCTAGAGTTCAAGCTGTTCGGGTTTCTCACAACGGAACCCGACGATGCCGTGACGCGGATCCACGAGAAGCCATGCCGGCGATCCTGACAACGCGGGACGAGGTCGAAGGGAAATCCTATTCGTCAACAGGACCAAGATTATGAATGGCTGCTTTTAGAGCCGGTGCGTGCGCTACATCAGGAATGGCTGAGATGGTGCCGGGAACGGAACGGCCGGTTTCGGCTGCCGCTTTGCAGATCGCTGCCGTTCTGCAGCCAACCCGTCGGCGATGTTCCAGGGTCAGTTGACGGCTCCGAAAGCCGCTGTTCCCTGTGCTCCGCTACTGTCGGCGAGATGTGGTCTCATCATTAAAGGCTGCCTTTTATCGGACAGGACCGGGCGGCGGCCACGATCAAAGTGTGCTCGCCATTCGCCCATCGACGAGTGCGAAGAGGTGGCATCACCGAGGCCGACTCTTGCAGGCTTTGCAGCCAGCACAATTCTCAAGACCCGCGCGGCGCGTTTTCTGGAAGGCGTAGCGGGGCGCTTTGGCGATAATGTAAGGAGAGAGCCAGGAGGTGCTGGCAGGCCACGCCAACCTCCGCGCGTGTCGGGACCGGGTGAGTGAAGCTCCGCAATGAATGCCGTCGAGATTGAAGAAGCCGTCTCAGCCCTTGCCGCGGAGCCGTTCGATGCGGCGGAATTTCCCTTCGACTTTCTGAAGGCCTTCGGGAACAAGGAAACGACCCTCAGGCGGCTGCGCAAGGGCGAGACCAACAAGTCCGACCTGCCCGGCGCGGTGCTTCAAACCAACAATATCCACATCGCCGTCGCCCGGCCCGGAGAGGTGACGCAGACGCTGGCGGCGCTCAAGGCCAGCCCCGCCACGGCGCGGGCCAAGGCGAAGTTCGTGCTCGCCACCGACGGGGAATGGCTGGAGGCGGAGGATCTCGTTTCCGATGCCGCGCCGGTGGCCTGCACCTACGCGGATTTCCCGAATCATTTCGGCTTCTTCCTGCCGCTGGCCGGCATCACCACCGTCCGGCAGATCAGCGAGAATGCGTTCGATATCCGCGCCACCAGCCGCCTCAACAAGCTCTATCTGGAGCTGCTGAAGGACAATCCCGACTGGGGCACCGAAGCCCGGCGGCATGACCTGAACCATTTCATGGCGCGGCTGATCTTCTGCTTCTTCGCGGAGGATACGGACATCTTCCTCGGCAAGGGGCTGTTCACCGCCACCATCGACCAGATGAGCGCGCGCGATGCCTCCAACACCCATGAGGTGATCGGCGAACTCTTCCGCGCCATGGCGACGAAGATTGTGGACCGCCGCGCGGCCGGGCTGCCGCGCTGGGCCGATGCGCTGCCTTATGTGAATGGCGGGCTGTTCTCCGGCAGCACGGATGTGCCGCGCTTCAGCAGGATGGCGCGCTCCTTCCTCATCAATATCGGCAGCCTCGACTGGACCAGGATCAACCCGGACATTTTCGGGTCCATGATCCAGGCGGTGGCGGATGACGAGGAGCGCGGCGCGCTGGGCATGCACTATACCAGCGTGCCCAACATCCTGAAGGTGCTGAACCCGCTGTTTCTGGATGATCTGCGGGCGAAGCTCGAGGAGGCGGGTGACAATCCCCGCATGCTCTTGAACCTGCGCCGGCGGCTTTCGCGCATCCGCGTGTTCGATCCCGCCTGCGGCTCCGGCAACTTCCTCGTCATCGCCTACAAGGAGATGCGGGCGATCGAGGCCGAGATCAACCGGCGGCGCGCC
>JAEZMP010000334.1 GCA_023442215.1 Pseudomonadota bacterium | reverse complement strand
ACGCAGGCGTTTCCGGGAGCAAATATGCGAGTTTCGCAGCTTCAGTAAGCCCAAGCAGCAGCAAACAGTCCGATACAAGATCTAAGAAATGCCCAAATGCCTTACTGATTAGCCCCATCAGTTGATTTACGCCCTTAACAAGGTAGAAAACCCACAGCACGATGAAGGCTTTCATAAGAAACCCGACGAAAGGCGTGGCGGGTTCGGACACCGCCCCGGTGAAATGTTCTAAAGCAAACAGCGAGATGTACGGAACGAGAATCCCAAACAGGAAATACTGCAGGAACGCCGCAACGGTTCCTCCTCGATAGGTAAAAATGCCCAGCTTGGTACGCCGTTTGACTTTTGGTCCCTTCTGCCTGTTTGCACCCTGCTTGAGAGTGTTGTGCTGTTCGTTTTCCAACGCTGCAAGTAGTTCCAGCAGCGCGCCGAGTTGAGAAGCGGTGGGGCCGTTATCCTGCTTGAGATTCTGCTCCGGCTGCTTTTTTATCTCCGGTGCAGGCTTCGCTTTAGCCGGTACTACCATCCGGTATTTTGCATCCTCTCGAGCGTATTCCGGGTCAATCACCTCGCATACGGCTAACATAGCGGGCGTGGCGCTTTCAAGCGCAGCCTTGGCGAGGATTGCCGCAGTCAGGTCGCTGCCCGCGTTTTCCGCCATCTCGGCAGCGCGGCCGATGACAGAAGAGGCATCCACATAGCCTGCATCCGGGTCTTTGGCATATTTTCTAAGCTGCCACGAGGCGCTCTCGATGCTGCGCACCTTAGGTGCGAGCACAGCACGCACCGCCTTACCCTCCTCGACATACTCGGGCTTGTTGTAGGGTGGGTCTAAGTAACGCGACATAGCGAGGAGGCCAAAGAAGACATGCTCAACGCACAGATTCTCGTGGATGCCCGCACTCATGCGCTGCATATGCGCCTGCGAAATACAGGCTTCGGCTGCCTTGGTTAATTCCATAAGGTTTCTCCTTCCTATATCACTTCGTATTCCATAAGGACATGCCCGCCGCCGTACGCTGTATTAACGCAAGGAAGGGCATTGCCTCGGCTTTATCCAGCAGCTCTTCCTCACACAGGAGCGCGAGCACATCCCGCACATAGTCCATGACCCCCTTGTCGGAGTAGGAAGTATAACGCTCTTCAAATAGCCTCTCAAGCTCTGTGTTTGTGACTTTTTCATAATAGGCGACTCGTTGCCCGGCGTTACGCAGCCGCGCTTCATATTCATGTAACAAGGTCATATCGTAGAATTCTTTAGATGCAGACAGCTCCTTTACGATACGCTTAAGGTTTTCATATTCGTAGAGCGGGTAACGCTCGTGGGCCTCGCGCAGTGCGGAAAGCATGGCCAGATCGGCGCGGGAAACGGGGGAAGAGATGGGCCGCAGTTTAGCGTAGGCGAGCAGTACATCGAGCTCATCCTCCGTCATATTGGCATACAGGCCGAAGGCGATGAGCTTTTCCCTCAAACCTCTTACATGCACGGCTTTGCCGCCTACAAGGGGATATAAGAGGGTTTTTAGCGTCACCGGCAATTCTCCCGTTACCGCCATTTCGTGTATGGTGGACTCGCCCATATACAACAGTAGATAGCGAACGATGCGCATATCCGGTAAATGATTCTTCGCGTTGCCGGTAAAATTCTTGTCGTGCGCACGGAACCAGTCGCTAACCTGCCCCTGTCGTGCCGCATCCATCAGCTCTGCGCTCAAAACGCTGGTTTTAAGCGGCAGCACTTCATTGGGTGGGGCATAATTTGCGAATCCCAGACGTCCAATCAGCTCCCTGTATATATCCACCACGTCTGCTTGGCCAGCGCTGTTTAGCAGCAGCAATTTTGCAGCACTGTCCAGCGGGTTTTTGACGTACAACTTTGGGTAGCCGTTACGGTAGAGGAACATATCGAGCTGAGTTGCATCCATGCCGAGTGCCATGCCAAGCTCCTTTATACGCTCCTTGCCGTTTGGTCGTGCTTTTCCCTGCCGCCACTTATCCACGATGGTGTGGCTCACGAAACAGCGTGCGCCAAGTGCCGAGGAGGAAATCGAAAACGCCTCCATCCACTTTTGTACATCCTCCGAAAAAACGTATGCGTCAAAAGTCGCAAGCGCCTCGCCGATCTGCCCGACATCCTCTTGCAAAAGTCTTTTTACATCCTCCGTCATGGAACTTCCTTCCTTACTCTACGGATGCTTGCGGTGCTTGCACAGAACTTTTGAGGGCGGCCCGCACGGCAAGGTATGCAAATAGTGGGTTGCACATGGCCAGTAGGGTGCTTATAAGATACTGTACGCCGTCCCCGGCGAGCATGCGCAGAAACGCGGTTTCAAGCTGCGCGCCAAGCATGGCTCCAACGCCGAGCAAAATTACATACAGACCCACGTGCCGCTTGCAGAGCAGCAGAATGTAGCCAGTAAGCCCTGAAACAGACAGAACGAACTGCAGCGTATAGGTGATAGCACTGCTCTTAGAAATCCCCGCGCTGACGGTGATGACCAGTGAAACTGCCATACCTATGGCAGCGAGCCATGACCACACAAGCCCTATGCCTCTGAGTTTCACATGCTTGCCCTGCATATTGCACAGGGCGAACACCGCCAAACACACGAGAAATACACATGCTGCGTCAGCAAACGCGCCGATGAACGAAGAAACGGTTGCTGCGGGATTCATCCGGTCAATCACCATACCGATGCGTGCGTAGGAGCTGATGATGCCGTAGCCGAGATAGGCTACCGCCGCACAAAGCCCCGCGAGCCGCACGGTTCGCTTTGCGCTGTCGGTTTTTGTGATTAAGGAGATCAACCACGCGGCGATTAGCGCAAGCGCTACACCGAGCAACACGCCGCCGAACACCCTGTAAAGTAAGGGGTCGCGCAGGTTGAAAAGTTCGCCGAGGCTGACGCGAGCTCCGTAGACCCTGACATTATGCGAGATTGTGGTGCTGAATCCACCGAGTATGGCGGCAACGACACCCGCTCCGCCGCCAATGAGCTGCAGCTTAATGCTATGACGCGATACAAGATAAGCTGCCGTGCCAATAAGCGCCGCCACAGCGATGAAAAGCGCAGGCGCATTAAAAACCGTAAGCGGCCCGAATATGCTTTGGAAGATTACGAGTAAGAACCATGCGGCAACAATTAACCCGCCCGTCAAAACCGCTCTCATGGGCTCCTCGGCAAGCGGCTCGATATGTTGCATGGCCGCCGGAGCCGCAGCCATATCTGATTGCGGGGAACGCATGTTACTTTCCGGGCAGTCCTGTATTAAATCCGTCGCTCTCATAAATAAAAACCCTCCATCTAAATAGTAGCAGAACCATGCTTTCGTGCGTTTGTTCGTGTATATAAATTTCTGATAAGCCTATGATACACAGCTTGGGGAAACCCATTTTTGAATAAAGTTGCAGCTTTGCGTCACGTGAAAAAATATATCTATCAAAATTGTAGCAAAATAGAAGAGCATTGTGGTTTGCCGCCAGCAGACTCACGATGCTTTTTATGCCAGAGAATGGGTGATTTTTTGTAAGGTTCGGGAGATATGGAACTTAAGTTGCTATATGGTAGTTTTTCTATAAAATCCCAACCGTCGGTTAAGTGAGCATTATTCTGCTTCCTTGCCGAGAATCGTACTACCCATACCCGAAAGGAGCGCTTGTACGTCGGTAAAACATAAATGGCGGTCTAGGCAGTAAATCAAAGCCGCGTCTCGCTTGATGCGCGGATACAGGGCGGATTTGCGGGCGATCTTGAGCAATGTCTGTGTTTCCGCATAACCG
>JAEZMP010000363.1 GCA_023442215.1 Pseudomonadota bacterium | reverse complement strand
TTCCAAGGCCCGGCCGATGGTGCGCCACGAGACCGGGCGCCGTGGGTCGCAAGTCAGGTTCAGATTGCCGGTTCAGATCACCCGTTCAGACCGCCGGTTCAGATCACCGCTGCGGGCACGCCGACCTGCCCGGCGAGCCATCCGGGCGCGCCGAACGCGCCGGATTTCGAGAAGCACAGCGTTCCGGCCCAGCGTCCGGACGTCATGCGGGAGGCCGGAACGCCGGGCTCGCTGTCGCCTTCCACCGTCAGGATCGAGGCGCCGAGGCTCGCGCAGAGCGCCGCGAACGTCTCCCCGCCGACGACGCTCAGCACCGCCGGCGGCGGCAGCAGGCGGCAGAGGCCGCCCATCCACGCCGCGATCAGAACCGCCGCCTGCCCGGGCGCCATGCCTGGCGGAATGTCCGGCAGCGCCACGCACCGCCCGTGACGCGCCAGCACGTCGGCGATCCGTGCCGCGCTCGCCGCGTGATCCGCGTCGAAACGCACGATCCAATCGGGCTGCGCGGTGGCGAGGACCGCGATCTGCGCCTTCGTGACCGGGTGGTGGGAGCCGACGAGCACGAGATGCGGCGAGCCAGAGGGCTGCACGACCGGGGCGGCATGGCCGGCGAGCGCCCTCGCCAGCCCAGCGGCACCGCACCAGAGCGTCGACGGCCGGCCCAGATATCGCGCGACGATGGCGTCGAGATCGGCATCCGTCGACGCATCGAGCACGAGCACGGCGGTGCCCTGCCCGCCTTCGGCGCTCGCGTCGCGGACGTGGATGCCCTCCCGCGCGAGATCGGCCGCCGGCTCCGCGACGAACGACGGTCCGTCGGCGCCGGCGAGCATCTGCCGCCCGCCCATAGTGATGCGGCGCTGCGCCGGGAAGGCCGGCGCCAGCACGATGCGCTCGAATATTCCTGCGCGCACGATGGCGGCGATTTCCGCCGCCCAGTGGCCGCGCATGAGGCTGTCGATCTTCTTGAAGGCGAGGTCGGCGCCGGCGAACACGGGAAGCGCGGCCCGCGTCGCCGCCACCGCCCGCTCCCGGGCGCCGTCGCGACAGGACAGGTCGAGCGCGAACGAGCCCTCCGGTGCCGGCACGGCGGGGTCGAGCAGAACCGGCAGCGGGCCGGCGAGCGCGGTGAACTGCGCGGCGCTGTCGAGGGCACCGGTGAGGTCGTCGGCGACGAGACGCAGCATCCTCATGCCGCGCTGACCGCCGCGCCACCGGCCTTCACGACGGTCACCGTGATCCCGAGCGAGCGCAGCCGCTCGATCTCGGCCGGATCGGCGCGGTCGTCGGTGATCATCTCGTCGATCTCGCCGAGTTCGCAGATCTGGCAGAACGCCGCCTCGCGGAACTTCGAGGCGTCGGCGAGAAGCACCACCCGGCGCGCGGCGGCGATCATCGCCCGCTTCATCGCGGCGGCCTCCATCGAGGTCTCGGTCAGGGCCGTGCCGCTGATGGCATGGGTGCCGAGGAAGGCGACGTCCGCGTTCAGCTTGCCGAGCAGCCCTTCGCCCGGCTCGCCCACCATCGTCAGGGATCCCGGCCGCAGCGAGCCGCCGAGGATGACGACGCGGACATTGCCGGCGCCGGCGAGCGCCTGCCCGATGCCGAGATCGTTGGTCACAGCCGTCAGCGCCAGGCCGCGGTCGACGGCGGCACGCGCGGCGGCGAGCACGGTGGAGCTGCTGTCGAACAGCACGCTCGCCCCGGAATGCAGTGTGGCTGCCGCGGCAAGGCCGATCGCCTCCTTCTCCGCCCGGTCGAACTCGGCGGTGATGGCGGCCTCCGGCTCGAAGGTCGATTGCAACTGCTTGGGGATCACGGCGCCGCCGTGGGAGCGCTCCAGATAGCCCCGTTCCTCCAGGTGTTCGAGATCGCGCCGGACGGTCGACATCGAGATGCCCGTCGCCTCCGCCAGTTCCTGGATGGAGGCGGCGCCACGCTTGCGGATGTGCTCGAGCACATAGGCGCGCCGTTGGGCCGGGATGAGTTCGGGACGACGGTTCGTTGCCATGGATGATCCGGTGAACGTCCGGGTTTAGATCCGCCGCGGTGCACGCGGCAGACGCAGAATGCCACAGAACGGGCGCCGCCGGACGGCGTCGCCGCCGCGGTTGCCTCGCTCACCAGTGGTAAAAAATGGAAGCTTTCGAAGCAAGTCAAGCGTCCGGCTTCGCTGCAATGCAGCGTGAAAGCCGGCATTCAATGCTGCTTTGCGGCGTGATTTGGAACATTTTGCAACGATGTGGAATTTTATGGCTTCACAATCTTCCATGCCGTCGCTAGGGTCGCCGCACATCGAAACCGGAGGCGCTTCGTGTCTCGTCCAAGGATTGCCATCACCTCGGGGGATCCGGCCGGCATCGGCCCGGAGATCATGGCGCGGGCCGCCTCCGTGCTCGCCCCGCGGATCGCCGCCGGCGACCTCGCTCTCGTGCTCATCGGCTCCGCCGCGACGCATCGCGCCGCCGTCCGCCTGCTCGGTCTCGACGATGCGGCGGTCGCCGTCACGCCGGACGCCATCGGTCCCGATACCGCCGGCATTTCCTTCGTCGACGTGGATCCGGACCGCCTGAACGTGCCCGTCGGCCAGTCCACGGCCGAAGGCGGCCGCATCGCCTACGATGCCATCGACACCGCGGTGCGGCTGGCGATGGATGGCAAGGTCGGAGCGATCTGCACCGGCCCGATCAGCAAGGAAGCGCTGAATTTCGCGGGCCACCACTATAGCGGCCACACCGAGCTTCTCGCCGACCACACCGGCGCGCGCGACAGCGTCATGCTGCTCGTCCACGGCAACATGCGGGTCAGCCACGTCACCACCCATGTCGCGCTTCAGGACGTGCCGCGCCGCGTCACGCCCGAGCGAATCGGCCGCGTCGTGACGCTCACCGACGAGGCGCTGCGCGCCCTCGGCGTCGAGCGGCGCAAGATCGCTGTGGCCGCGCTCAACCCCCACGCCGGCGAGGGCGGCCTGTTCGGTCGCCAGGACATCGACGTGACCGAGCCGACCATCCGCGCGCTGCGCGATCAGGGCTTCAATGTCGAAGGGCCTGTTCCCGGCGACACCGTGTTCGTCAAGCTGCGCGCGAAGCAGTTCGACGCGGTCGTCGCGATGTACCACGACCAGGGCCACATCCCGGTGAAGCTGCTCGGCTTCTCGGTCGACGAGACGACCGGCCGCTGGGAGGCGCTCAGCGGCGTCAACGTCACCCTCGGCCTGCCGATCGTCCGCACCTCGGTCGATCACGGCACCGCCTTCGACATCGCCGGCAAGGGCATCGCCAGCGAGACGAGCCTGATCGAGGCCATCGACCTCGCGGTCGCGTTCGCCCGCGCCCGCCGGGGCTGAAGCGGGGCGGAAAAGGTCGAACACGACCGTCCGCCTCCCGTCAAAACGCCGATCGGAACGGGCCGGCCCGATCGCCACAACGTCAAAGCCGGCCCTCGGGAGGAAGGAATGATTTCCAGCAAGATCCGCAATGCGCTCGTGGCGCTGGCCATGCCGCTGGTGCTCGGCGCGATGCCGGCCTCGGCCGCAAGCGACAAGCCGACCATCGGCGTCGTGGTGCCGACCCTCGCCGCGCAGTTCTGGAACAACTATGTCGACTTCATGAAGAAGGGCGCCGACGAGCTCGGCGTCAATCTCGTCGTGCTCAATGCCGACAACAAGCCCGACCAGATGGTGAAGTCGCTCGAGGATCTCGTGGCGCAGCCGGCCGACGGCATCATCTTCACGCCCTACTGGGCGACGGCGGCCCGCGGCCTGACGCTGGCGAAGGACGCCAACATCCCGGTGATCCTGACCGACAGCTATCCCGACTTCTCGCCCCAGTCGGAGCGCTTCCCGAACTATCTCGCCTTCGTCGGGCCGAGCGACCAGGACGCCGGCCGCCAGATGGCCGAGGCGCTGTTCGCGGCCATGACGCCCGACGCCAACGGCAAGAAGGTGATCGGCGTGGTGAACGGCACCGCCGGCACCTCGGTGGCGATCGACCGCCGCAAGGGCCTCGAGGACGCGCTGAAGGATCATCCCGAAGTGGTCGTGGCCGGCGAGGTCGACGGCAACTTCGTGCGCGACACCTCCCAGACCGTGTTCGAGTCGCTCTATCAGGGCCATCCCGACATCAAGGGCGTGTGGGCGGCGAACGGCGGCACAGCGACGGGCGTTCTGACCGCCCTCAAGAATGCCGGCAAGCAGCCGGGCAAGGACGTCCTGGTCGTGGCCATGGACCTCAACCCGGAGAACGTCCAGGCGGTGAAGGACGGCGACCTGCTGTTCGACATCGGCGGCCACTGGCTGCAGGGCGGTTTCGCGCTCGTGATGATGTACGACGCCATCAAGGGTCATGCGATCCCGAAGGACCAGGACAACGTCAAGCTGAAGCTCCTGCCGCTCACCAAGGCGCTGGTGCCGCAGTTCGAAGCCGACTTCCCGGGCGGCGTGCCGCCCTATGACTTCAAGGCCCATTCGCAGGTCTACAACCCGAATGCGGGCGCGGCTTCCTTCGAGCTGAAATACTCGAAGTAACCGCCGGGCGCCTCGCCGCCCTCCCGATCAACAGGCCGCGGCCGGGCACCCATCACGCCCGGCCGCGCTCCCTCAATCCGCAGGGACGCCCGTGCAGATCGTCGCCAAGGATATCGCCAGAACGTTCGGCAGCACCCGCGCCCTCTCGGGCGTGTCGATCACGCTCGATCCCGGCAAGGTGCATGCGCTGGTCGGGGAGAACGGCGCCGGCAAGTCGACGCTGCTCAAGATCCTCGCCGGGGCGGAACAGCCCGATACCGGCCGCATGACGCTCGCCGGCGAGCCCTATGCTCCGCGCTCGCTCGCCGAGGCGACGCGCCGCGGCGTGCGCCTGGTGTTCCAGGAAATCACCATCAATCCGTCGCTTTCGGTGGCGGAGAACATCTTCGCCGGCCAGCTCGCGCGTTTTCGCCGCGGCGGCCTGCTCAGCCAGTCGGCGCTGCGTCGCGAGGCGCAGGCGCTGCTCGACATGCTCTCCGCCGAGATCTCGGTGACGCAGCCCCTCGCCCGGCTCGATCTCGGCCAGTGGAAGTGCATCGAGGTCGCCCGCGCGCTTTCCACCGGGCCGCGCGCGGTGCTGTTCGACGAATCGACCGCCTTCCTCAACCACCGCGAGGTCGACCGGCTGCTGGCCGCCATGCAGGCGCTGAAGGCTCAGGGGCTCGTGGTGGCGTTCGTTTCCCACCACCTCGCCGAGATCGGGGCCGTCGCCGACCGCCTGACCATTCTCAAGGACGGCCGCAAGGTCGGCGATTTCGAGGCCGGCGAACTCGACCGCGACGGCATCCAGAGCCGCATGGTCGGCCGGGACCTTTCGCAGGGGCTGTTCCCGCCGCGCGCCTCCCGCGTCGGCGGCGACCCGGTGATCCGCTTCGACGAGGTCGCCTGCGACGGGCTGCAGCCGAGTTCGCTTGCGGTGCGCGCCGGCGAAATTCTCGGCATCGCCGGGCTCAAGGGCGCGGGCGGCGAGCGCATCCTGGAGGTCGCGGCCGGCGCGGTGCAGCCGCGCGCGGGCACCCTCGCCCTCGGCGGTGCGCCGATGCGCGCCCGCCTGCCGGCCGATGCGTGGAACCGCGGCGTCGCCTACGTGCCGGGCGAGCGCAACACCGAGGGGCTGATCGTCGATGCCAGCGTGCTCGACAATCTGGTGATGGCGCGCCCACCCCGGCGTGGGCCGTTCTTCGACCGCCGGGGCGCGCGCGACCTCGCCAATGCGCTGATCCGGCGGCTCCTGATCAAGACCAGCTCCGAGAAGGCGCGCACCGGCTCGCTCAGCGGCGGCAACCTGCAGAAGGTCGTGCTAGGCAAGTGCCTCGCGACGGACCCGCGGGTGCTGCTGCTCAACAACCCGACCCGCGGCGTCGACGTCGGTGCGCGGGCGGAAATCTACCGCTCGCTGCGCGAAGCCGCCGAAGCGGGGCTCGCGATCCTGCTCGCGAGCGAGGACCTCAACGAACTCATCGGCCTCAGCGACCGGATCATCGTCATGCGCGAGCGGCGGATCGCCGCCGCCATCGACGACCCGGCCGGGACGACCGAAGACATCATCATCCGGCATATGACCTGAGGAGAGCGTCATGACCACCACCAGATCCCAGGTCGGCGCAGCGCAGGCGGAATCCCGCCGCTTCCGGCGCGAGGACGTGCGGCGCTTCTTCCCGATCCTGCTGCTCGTGGTTCTGGTCGCGATCTTCTCGCTGGCCTCGCCGCGCTTCCTCCAGTTCAACAATCTGATGATCGTCGCCCAGCAGGCCGTGGTGCTGCTGGTGGCCGCGCTCGGCATGACGTTCGTGATCATCGCCGGCTCCATCGACCTGTCGGTCGGGGCGATCGTCGCCCTCGCGGCGCTGGTAGCGGCGGCGACCTCGGCGAGCCTCGGCGTGTTCGCCATCGTGCCGGCCTGCGCCATCGGCCTCGCCTGCGGCCTCATCAACGGCCTCGTGGTGGCCAAGGGCAAGGTGCCGTCGTTCATGGTCACGCTCGGCGCGATGGTGGTCTATCGCGGCATCGTGCTCTATTTCACGCGCGGCGCCCCGATCTCCATCGAGGACGAGGGCTTCCTCGATGTCTATTCCGGACGCACCGCCGGCATCCCGCATTCGGTGCTGATCGCCCTCGCCCTCATCGTCGTGGCCGCGGTGATCCTGAACTTCACCGTGTTCGGCCGCGAGGTTCGCGCCATCGGCGGCGGCGAGCGCATCGCGCATCTCACGGGCATCCGCGTCGACCGCGTCAAGATCGCGATCTTCGCCCTGCTCGGCCTCTTGTGCGGCATGGCCGGACTGCTGCAGGGTGCGCGCTCCATGGCCGCGACCGCGCAGCTCGGCGAGGGGCTTGAACTCGACGCCATCGCCGCGGTGGTGGTGGGCGGCACGCCGCTCACCGGCGGCATCGGTAGCATTCAGGGCACCATTCTCGGCGCCCTGATCATCACAATCCTGTCGAACGGGATGAACATCATCGGCCTGGATCCGTATTTCCAGAACATCGTGAAGGGCCTCGTGCTGGTTCTCTCGGTCTTCGTGACGATCGATCGCAAGAAGATCGGCATCATCAAGTAAGAGAATCCGTTGGAAAGCCCGCAGCGAAACGAGACAAATCCGAACATCGGGAGGCAGACATGACTGTCCAGACCATGCGCGACTTCGGCATCGCCGAGAACCAGGTCTATATCGGCGGCCGCTGGGTCGATTCGGCGGGCCGGGAGCGCCGCGAAATCGAGAACCCCAAGGACGGCAGCATCGTCGCGGCGGTTCCCGCGGCCACCATCGAGGATGCCGACCGCGCGGTGGCGGCGGCGCGCAAGGCGCAGCCCGGCTGGAACGCGGCGACCTCGCTGGAGCGCGGCGCGCTGCTCCACAAGCTCGCCAACCTGATCGAGGAGAACAGCGAGACGCTGGCCCATCTCCTCACCGCCGAGGGCGGCAAGATCCTGCCGGAATCCCGCATCGATGTCGGCTTCTCGGCGCTGCTGCTGCGCTATGCTGCCGAAAGCGCCCGCCACCTGCAGGGCGAGATCTTCCCCGGCGAGCACCGCGACGAACAGATCTGGATCCAGCGCGTGCCCTATGGCGTCGTCGCCGGCATCACCGCGTGGAACTTCCCGGCGGCGCTGTTCGCCCGCAAG